>SLMY01000175.1 GCA_007133255.1 Clostridiales bacterium | reverse complement strand
TGCTTTTTAGCTGGTTGTTCTAGACAGTAAGATTCGGTACAATGATTTTGGGTTTGTTTGTTTTTCGTGCTGAATAGTTTTCAGTCAGTGATCTGGGTGCAAATCAATACCTCAACATTCAGACCAACCTATTGGAGGGGATTATTGAATGGATATAAAAAACATATTCAGCCTGTTGGGCGGACTGGCACTTTTTATCTTCGGAATGAATCAGATGGGCGAGGGCCTTCAGAAATCCGCCGGCGACAAGATGCGTTCTATTTTGTCACTGCTGACAGGAACCACGTTGCGAGCGGTTATTATCGGCGCGCTGGTAACGGTTATTGTCCAAAGCTCGTCAGCGACAACCGTTATGGTTGTTGGCTTTGTCAGTGCCGGCCTGATGACACTGCCCCAGGCTGTAGGTGTTATCATGGGTGCCAATATCGGCACAACCCTGACGGCCTGGATTGTCGCGGCTAAAATTGATGATTTCGCCTGGGTATTTGTCGCGGTCGGTTTTATTCTGATGTTTTTCATCAAGAAAACGAAAGTACGCTATTTCGGTCAGATTATTTTTGCCTTTGGTGTTCTGTTTGTCGGCCTTAACACCATGGGCGCTGCTATGCGGCCGCTGGCACAAAGCCAGGTTTTCGCGGATACACTGCTGCGAATCAAAGACTGGCCGGTTGTCGGGATGCTTGTGGGCGCGATCGCGACTATTGCGGTTCAAAGCTCTTCGGCCGCGGTAGGCGTTTTGCAAACGCTGGCCAGCACACCAAGGGATGATCTTGGCACGCCTCTTATCACGATGTACCAGGCTGTACCCATTTTACTCGGCAGCAATATTGGTACGACCGTCACAGCGATGCTCGCGGCGATTGGCGGCGGCCGCATGGCAAAACGTGCCGCGACAGCCCATGCCCTGTTCAATGTGCTGGGCTCAATCATTATGATGTTCCTGATTCGGCCCTTTGTCTGGCTGGTCAACGCCGTTGTCGGCCTGGTTGGACATGAACTGATTGCTGATATCAATACAACGATCACAGGTCTGATGACACCTGTAGCCGATAATATGCGCGAAAGCATCGCGATATCGCATTCATTGTTTAATTCTGTGAATACGCTCATCTGGCTGCCTTTTGTCTGGCTGATGGTACGGGTTATCCGGATTATCGTTCCAGGTGAAGATCCTGTTGTTGAAAAGCGGCTGGCGTATATTGACTATAAAGTTATTCGCAGCCCGGCCATTGCCATTGATCTGGCAACAAAAGAGTTAGCCCGTATGACAGAAATCGCTATGCAGATGACTAAAGACAGCCATGAAGTAATCAAAAACCACACAACTGAGCTTGAAGTGAGAATTTTTAAGAATGAAGACACGCTCGATTATCTGGAAGATGAGATCGTGAAATATTTGTCCAATATCTTCCGGTCCGCGTCGCTTACCGAAGCAGACTCATCAAGAATTGCTGGTTTGATGCACGCGACAAATGATATTGAGCGGATTGGTGACCATTGCAGTAATATCTGTGATACCTCTTTGCAAATGCACGGAGCGAATCTTAGTTTTTCAGACTACGCAATCGTAGAACTGGATGAAGCTTTTCAACTGGTTGAGACTATGGTTGAAGGCAGTATTGACGCTCTGCGAAATGCCGATCTGGTTACAGCCGGGAAAATAATCAGTCTTGAAAATGAGATGGATAAGAAAGAGGAGAAAATGCGGGAAAGCCATCTTGAGCGCTTAAACAATGGCACTTGCGATCCCAGAACAACGGTTATTTTCCTTGAGATCATTCACACAATGGAAAGAATCAGCGACCATTGTCATAATATCGCTGAAGTTGTTGTCAGTGACGATCAGTACCAGGTTCATCAGAATGTGACAGATAAATGATTATTAAATAAGAACTTCCAGTCCCGCCATTTTTGCCATCAGCCGTTTTTTGCCGCCTTTATCAAATTCAATCTGTAAAATAGCGTCACCGGCCACCGGCAAGGCGGAAATTACTTTTCCGGTGCCGAATTTGGCGTGTCTTACTGTGAGTCCAGCCTTGTAAACCGAAGGGTCTACACTGCTTTGCGTTGTCGGCATGGCGCGATATTTTTTCTGCTGATGCGACTCCGCGCCCGGAAAGACATGGCGTTTTGGCGGGCTGAAGGGTTTTTCTGAGGCATCCGTTCCAGATGGGCGGCTGCTGCTATAGCCTCTTTTGTCATAAGGCTCGCCAGACCGGCTGCCATATCCTGTGTCTGAACCATAACGCTGTTCCGGCCGCCGTGAACCGCCGATTTCTTCAATATAGTCATCATCTATACCTTGGATGAAGTGTGATACGGGCATGCTCATTGTCTGGCCAAAGACAAGGCGCGACCTGGCTGTAGTGATATAAAGCTTTCTTTCAGCCCGGGTGATGGCAACGTAAGCCAGACGTCTTTCTTCTTCCATGTCTGATTCACTGTCACGCGCTCTGAAACCAGGGAATAATCCCTCTTCTGTTCCAACCAGAAACACAGTCTTAAACTCAAGGCCTTTAGCGCTGTGTATGGTCAGCAGTCTTACATAATCCTGAGAGCCGCTCTCCTGATCCATATCGGCATACAAGGCGGCTCTTTCCAGATAAGCTCTCATCATACCCTGCAGGTCATGCACCTGATCCAGATCTTCGTCTTCCGGCTGTTTTTCAGACTCAGGAAGATCCTGGCGCTGGTTAAGATTCAGCTCGAACTCCAGCGCGTCGGAAATCAGTTCCTTGAGATTTTCAATACGATCTACCGGATCATCTTTCCGGCTTCTGTCCTGCTGATCAATGAGTTCCTGGATCAGACCCGTTTCATGCTCTACTTTTTCAATATAAGCGGCAAATGTCAGATTATCTTCCAGCAGCCAGTCTCGCATCGTCTGGATCAGATCAGCAAAAGCGGTTAATCTGGTTGAAGCTCGTTGTAATTCTGGATATTGACCGGCGTTGCCGCAGACTTCAAACTGACTGATCTTTTCCCTTGCCGCCAGTACCGCGATCTGCTGCATAGTGACATCACCTATACCACGTCGCGGTACATTAATGATGCGGCTGAACGCGATCTCATCTCTGGATGACGCGATCAATCTTAAATAGGCAAGCACATCTTTTACTTCTTTGCGGTCATAAAACCGCGTGCCGCCAAAAATCCGATAGGGAATCCCTTGCTCACGCAAAGCGGCTTCCAGGTTTCTCGACAGGGCATTCACACGATACAAAATGGCCATATCACCGTAGCGAAAATCGTCGCTGTTTACCAGCCGGTCTATTTCACGTGCTATATACCGGCTTTCATCATTCTGATCATCGGCGCGATAAAATGTGATTTTGTCCCCTTTGCCGTGTTCTGTCCACAACGCTTTCGGCTTACGGCCTGTATTTTCCTTGATCACCTGATTGGCAGCGTTCAGGATTGTTTGGGTTGAACGATAGTTTTGCTCCAGCTTAATCACCTTACAGCGTTTGAAATCTTTTTCGAAATCAAGAATATTTTGAATGTTAGCGCCACGAAAACTGTAAATAGACTGATCATCATCACCTACAACACATAAGTTCTGACTAGCGGCAGATAGCATGTGGACCAGCTGATACTGCGCATGATTGGTATCCTGATACTCATCAACCAGGATATAGCGGAAGCGATTCTGATACTCTTCAAGTACGTCTTTATGATCGCGAAGCAGTCTCACCGACTCAAACAGAATGTCATCAAAATCCATGCTGTTGCTTTGCTTCAGGCGCTGCTGATACATTTGGTAGACTTCCGCTACTTTGCTGCGACGAAAATCAGAACCAGCCTGACTGGCATAGGTATCCGGGGCGATCAACGCGTTTTTGGCTGAGCTGATCTGGCTGTGAACATTTTTGGGTGTCATCAGACGTTCATCAAAACGCAGTTGCTTCAGACAAGCTTTCACAACCTTCAGCTGATCATCTGAATCCAAAATCGTGAAATTACGTTCATAACCGATCCGTTCAGCATATCGGCGTAAAATCCGCATCATCATCGCGTGAAAAGTGCCCACCCACATGGAATGTGAAACAGAGCCAATCAAACTCTCAATGCGCGACTTCATTTCAGCTGCTGCTTTATTAGTAAAGGTAATAGCCAGAATCGCGTAGGGACTGACCTGTTTTTCAATTATCAGCCAGGCAATCCGGTGTGTGATAACCCGGGTTTTACCCGATCCGGCGCCAGCAAGAATCAAAAGCGGACCATGGTCATGCTGAACAGCCTGCATCTGCTCAGTATTCAGTCCGTCAAGCAAGTGCTTCGGATTTTTGCCAAATGTCGTGCCTGAGCTGGTTTTTGACATTTCTTCGTGGCGTGCTTTCTTATTTTTCCCGTCTTCAGAAATAATGATCTGGTCAAATAGATCCACTTTATGGCCTCCTGTCGGCAGTTTTTCAACGCATCCAGTTTGACACAATGCATTGGTTTAGGCAAGGGGTATCTTGCTGCCAGAAGCTTTAAAAAGAGGCAGTCATTTTGACTGCCTCTGATTGTTCAGCTTAAATAAATATTGATACTATCCTGCAAAGATGATCTTTTAATAGACTGGTTCTATAAGGCCGTAATTGCCATCATTTCGTTTATA
>SLMY01000239.1 GCA_007133255.1 Clostridiales bacterium | reverse complement strand
GGAAGCTGTTAAAATCGGTCATGTCTCGTGGATTTTTCGTGCGCGGACCGAGCTTTTTTTGACTCACAGGGTCGATACCCTGATGCAAAGCCAGTTCCACAGCTTTTGCCAGATTGATTTTAAGGCTCATGTTGCAGGCGATTTCCTTGCCTTCCACAGCCGGCTCATAGCAGCCAATGAGCAGGTAATCACGGGCATCTTCAAGTGTCTTGCCATAACGCTGAAGCGCAGGGATGGTCACCTCATCGTTGACCAGAACGAAGCTGGTTTTGCCCTGGCGCATAATTTGGGTGATGCGGTGTAATAACGCGTCCGGGGTCTGGCTTCCGACACGCACCGAAAGCTTTGGATCGGTTGTGTCCAGTTCGTCATAGACTTCCATCGCCAGATAGGAAAGGTCGTTAACGGCATCGCTTCCGTCGCGGTGACAGCCTGCAAAATAGAAGTTTTTGCCGTTGCCTATCCCGCGAGTTTGCGCGAAGAATTTGATCCAGAAAAAACGGATCAGTTCCTTGGCCTGTTCCCGGTCTAGCCGACCGCTTTCAAGATCCGACTCGTAATATTTTCGGTAGAGCCGGTCGAAACCGCCCATGGAACGAACCCGTTCTCCTTCCATCTCAATCAGCTGATGCATAAGATAGGAAAACTGCAGTGCTTCATGCAGCGTTCGCGGCGGATGTGCCGGCACCTGATTTAAAGCAGAGGCGACAAGCTGCAGTCGACCGGAATACTGTGGTTGTCTTGCGGATTCCTCTTCAGCCAGGCGTGAAAAACGTCCGGCCAGATGTACGATCGCGTTATATACGATTTCTAACGCATCATAAAAATCTATTTGAGCGGCTGACAGTGTTTCACCATGTAATCGGCGGTTTTTACGGGCAATTTCCAATAGCCCGTAAAGACCGTGGCTGAGCATTGTCTGCCAGCCAGGTGAGGTATGTCCAAGATCAAGCTCACCGTCTAGATATCCGGTCTCAATCGCCTGACGCATGAACGCGTCCTGATCGGTCAGGCGTGTTTGCGCGATCTCCTGGCGCCACTCATTTTGTAGTTTATTGAGAATATTACCATGCTGCAGATGATCGGCAAAAAAATCATGCGGATCAACGCGGATACGAGCCTGATGCAAGATGATGCGAAAGGCATGCGCCTTTTGAAGAACCCTGCTTTGTTCTGGATGCTGCCGGATATGCTCACGGACTAAAGCTTCAAGCGACTCGATAGAAAGACCGCTGCCTGCATCAAAATGCTTCGTTTCATATTGCCGCTCCAGCAACGGACGTACAGTCTTGAAGGTTCCCCAAATCTTTTCTTTTGTCATCGTGCTTGTCATAAAAAGCTCCTGCTAAAACCCATATCACCATGTTTTAATGGCAATGGCGTGTTTTCTCTTAGACATTCATTATAACATGCAAAGAGATCCGTCATTTCGCCGATCTGTTGACCAATCCGCCGGAATGGCCCGGCTCGTTAAAAAAAGACTGGCCGGTAGATCCTGGCCAGACAAGTACTGCTGATTTTGCGGTTGCTGCGAGAAGCATCATGTATGATTATGGGTCGGAAGGAGGAGGTGGCGCACTGCCATATCGCAGCCATATTTCAGTGTAACCGTCAAACTCAACAACCTCCATGATACAGACGCGGTCATTTTTACTCCAGGCGAAAAACAGCAGTTGTTGATCATTTGCTGGTGATGTTATTTCTACTTTACATTCAGTACCGAATCAGTAAAGAGTCAGATCTTCAAAAAAGAAATCAAAATATTTGGTTTGGGTGTCAAAAGTAAACGAACAAAACGTGGACATAAATGCTTAAATATGATGAAATATTTATATATTAATGATTCAGACGGTCAATAAATATTGGCATTTATTTAAAATAGCAACCAGCAGATTTTACTGAAAGACAGCACCTTGAGCGAAGCGAAAGGAATGATTATAACTTTGGATAAGAACACATGTCTTCACAAAAAACCTAATGTTGTATTCATATTAACGGATGATCAGGGGTATGGAGATCTTGGATGTGCAGGAAATAATGTGATTCAAACCCCAAATATTGATAAGCTTTATCATGAGAGTATAAGGTTTAGTAATTATCATGTAGGGCCTACCTGTGCACCCACCAGAGCAGGACTCCTGACAGGACACTATCATAACAGTACAGGGGTATGGCATACTATTGGCGGACGTTCACTACTTCGCAAAAATGAAGTCAGCCTAGCCCAAGTCTTTAAAAATAATGGATATAAGACCGGGATTTTTGGTAAGTGGCATCTGGGAGATAACTATCCATACAGGCCCCATGATCGGGGTTTTGATGAGGCGATTATTCATGGAGGAGGTGGCATTGGCCAGACCCCTGACTATTGGGGCAATGACTATTTTGATGACACCTACTTTAATAAAGGCCAGCCAAAAGGATTTAAAGGATATTGTACTGATATCTGGTTTAACTTAGGGCTTGATTTCATAAAAAGAAATAAGGACGAACCCTTTTTCTGTTACATTCCAACGAACGCGCCTCACAGTCCGCTCCATGTAAGCGAGCAATACAGTAGCCTGTATCAAGGTCAGGTCAAGGATGATCGGGCAAAGTTTTATGGAATGATAAGCAATATCGATGAAAATTTGGGAATTCTGAGGGAGAAGCTAAGGGAATGGCAGTTGGATGACAACACCATATTGATCTTCATGACAGATAATGGCACTGCCGACGGTTGTGATCTTGATCAGCAGGCATTTGTGACAGAAGGTTATAATGCAAAGATGCGAGGCAAAAAAGGCTCGCCTTATGATGGCGGACACCGGGTGCCGTTTTTTCTGCACTGGGTCCGGAGGGGATGGAACAGCGGCAAAGACATCAATCGTCTGACAGCCAATGTAGATGTGATGCCGACCCTTATAGCCCTTTGCGATCTTGACGTGCCGGACGGCCTTCAGTTCGACGGGGTGAGCCTCGTTCCACTTATGGAGGGCAATGATCAATCCTGGGAGGAAAGAATCATTGTTACCGATTCGCAGCGTCTTCCAAACCCAGTCAAATGGAAAGACAGCGCTGTTATGTCTGAAGAATGGCGGTTGATCAACGGGACAGAGCTTTATCGCATCAAAGAAGACCCCGGGCAAAGAGAAGATGTAGCGGTGCTCTATCCTGAAATAGTTGAAAGCATGCGGCAAGACTATATAACATGGTGGGAGAAAGTTTCCAGACAGTTCGATGAAGAAATCCCCGTCAGTATCGGCAGCGATTTAGAGAAAATTACAGATCTGACCAGTCATGACTGGAGAGGCGATGCCGGGGATTGTGCATGGAATCAAGGAGATATTAGAGCGGGGAAAGTATGTAACAGCTATTGGGAAATTTTTGTCGAAGAAGATGGCGTTTATTGCTTTGAGCTAAGAAGATGGCCTGAAGAGCAGGGAAATCATTTAAGGGAAGGTATTCCTGGTGTATTAAAGGGCTGGTACAGTGGCGGCCGCGCGATCCCCATTAAAAAAGCTTCGATCCGCATAAGGGATTTTGAAGAAACGAAAGATGTAAAACAAAATGACCAGTTCGCAACATTCACAGTCGCCCTTAAAAAAGGACCGGCACATCTACAAACCTATCTCGAAGATGAACACGGCAACATTCTCGGTGCTTACTATGTATATGTTAAGAGAAATCTAAATAAAGAAACCTAGTTTGTAATCAATAATACGCAATCGCCTTTGCTCAAATGCTCTGCGGCCAGATGCAGACATATGATATGGAGTAAGGAATTAAATTACCGATTCGCTGATGATAACCCCACAACTGATGTTATTCTCGATAACAATCTGAATCACAGCCAAAATAAAGAGTGAAAAAAGTTATATATGAGTAGAATATGATGTGGAAAGAATCGATGCCGATGGGATATCGATCTATGACGCAAGGAATATCGTTTCCTACTGGGAAATAGAGTCTATAAACGATGTATGGCAAGTTGTTGATATTATAGAACCTGCTTAATTTCTAGAAAAACCATATTGTCTCTCAAATATAGCTAGTTACATTAGATAGTATAAGATCCCGGCAAAAAATGACTGGAATTCTACTCGATTTTAATCTTCTGTTATTTGCAGCTTCAAATCCTGTCAATTGATACGCATTCAGCCATTTTGCATATTATTCCGACCCTGGCGCTTTCATTTGGGTTTAATCTTAAAACAGCCTCATTTCCCTTCCTCTTTTCCCGCATCGGTCTGCCAGTCGTGTATAATGCTCTCATAGAATAAAAAGAAAGCAGATGAAGCGACGATGATATAGGAGGTGACTAAATTTTGTATTGTATCAAGGGGAAACATGCCGCAAGGATAGAACCGGTTACATTTTCAGAACTTAATATGATGGAGAATGACATTGAAGAAATCCTTAGAAATAGTATTGACATGATTTGTGATGAAGAAGAGTCAATGCTTATTGTAGGTAGACAAGTTAGAAACGAAAAAAATGGAAGAAGCGACTTAACAGCCGTCGACAACAACGGAAATATTGTACTTATTGAAATTAAAAGAGATCGCAGAGACATAGAAAATCGAAAAGAATCATTCGAATTTCAAGCGATTCGATATGCAGCGAGTTATGCCACAATAGAAGAAATAGAGGG
>SLMY01000116.1 GCA_007133255.1 Clostridiales bacterium | reverse complement strand
TTGCGAACAGGAGATTCACTGGTTACCGGTTCAATTATTGGTCATGTCCGCGCTATGTCGGATGATCATGGACAACCGGTTAAAGAGGCAGGTCCTTCAGTTCCTGTTGAGATTATCGGTTTGCCGGAAGTACCGGAAGCTGGTGAGATATTCTATGCGGTAACAGACGACCGCACAGCCCGGACACTGGCTGACAGAAGAAGAGTTCAGCAGCGTGAGTCGCAGCTGCGCAGCAGCTCACGCATGAGCCTTGAATCACTTTTCACCCAAATGTCGAGTGGTGAGGTGCAGGATCTGCATATTATTGTAAAAGCTGATGTTCAGGGTAGTGTTGAGGCAGTCCGCCAGGCTCTGGAGAAGCTCAGTCACGACGAGGTCAAGGTCAATGTCGTTCATGGCGCGGTAGGCGCTGTGACAGAGTCAGATGTGCGTCTGGCTGAAGTATCAAACGCAATTATTATAGGATTTAACGTTCGTCCTTCTGCCAACGCGACAGAAATGGCCAAGGAAAGCGGTGTTGATATCAGGCTTTATCGTGTTATCTATAACGCGATTGAAGATATTGAAGCCGCGATGAAAGGCATGCTGGCACCAGAATTCAAAGAAGTGGTGCTGGGCCATGCCCAGGTTCGTCAGGTATTCCGTGTCAGTGGTGTTGGAACGATCGGCGGCTGTTATGTGACAGACGGAAAAATCACACGTTCTTGCGATGTAAGGCTTGTTCGTGACGGTATTGTGGTTCATGAAGGCAAACTATCATCACTGAAGAGATTCAAAGATGATGCTCGCGAAGTCGCGTCCGGATATGAATGCGGTATTGGGCTTGAACGCTTCAACGATATAAAAGAAAATGATGTGATTGAGGCTTACGAGATGCAGGAAATAGAGAGGGGCTGATCCTTTGCAACGTTCAGAACGGGTTGGCGATGAAATTCGAAAAATTGTAGCTGGTCTGATCCAGCATGAAATAAAAGATCCGCGATTACCAGCACTGACTTCGGTTACCGAAGTCAGTGTTACGCGTGATCTTTCCCATGCGACTATTTATGTCAGTGTCATGGGTGAAGAAAAGGAACAAAAAGATTGCATGGCAGCGCTGAAAAGCGCTTCCGGGTTTATCAGAAGAGAGATCGGACGCAAAATACGCCTGCGTGTGTTGCCGGAACTGCATTTTCAAATTGATGATTCGATTGAAAGAGGGATCCGCATGACCAGACTGATCGATGAAACCTTGGGGGATAAGCGTAAAGATGATCAATCGACTTGAAGACCTGGCGCACAAATTGCTTTCTTTCATCGACAGTGATCAGGAGATCTATTTATATCCGCATACCAGTATCGATGGTGACGCGCTTGGCTCAACTTTAGCGCTGCTGGTTGTTTTGAGGAAAGCTGGTGTTAAAGCCCGCTTTCTTTATGATGAAGTGATTCCGGAAAAATATAGTTACATGGAGGATCTGGATCTAATTGAGTCCTTTCCTGAAGCGGAAGCGATAGATGCTTACAGTCACAGTCAAGCTTTAGCTGTGCTTATTGACTGTTCTGAACCGTCAAGAACGGGTGTCAGGCAGCAGCTGCTGGAAAAAGCGCCTCAAATCGCTGTTGCTGACCACCATGTGTCAGAAAGCCATTCAGGTTATCTGGGACTTGTTGACCCTACCGCGGCCGCGACTGGAGAAATCATTTATGATCTGATCGTTCTGCTGGAAAAGATCAGCGGCCGGGAGCTTCTGGACCACAAAATCTCTGTGATGCTGATGACAGCTATCATATCAGATACCGGCCGCTTTACCTTCAGCAATACCACGCGCCGAACCTTTGAGATAGCGGCGGCTTTGATGCGATTTGACGTGGTGATACGGGATATTGTCTACCAGCTTTATGATTTAAGCAGTAAAGCCAGACTCCGTCTGAGCGGCCATGTTTTCAGCAACACCGAGTTCTATCATGGCGACAGAATCGCTCTGGCGCTGGTCAGCCAGTCAGTTATGGAAGCCTGTGAGGCGCTGGACAGCGATCTGGATGGCTTATCGGCACAGCTGCGCAATATAGAAGGCGTAGAAGTTTCTTTTCTGCTTCGGGAACTGGAGAACCACGCGATCAGGGTTAATATCCGCAGTGGTTCAGGTTTTGACGCTGCCCGGTTCGCTAAAACACTGGGCGGCGGCGGTCATGCCCGCGCGGCCGGCACGACTTTGAAAAACACTTCTATTCAGGACGCGGGGCGCCTGCTGGTTGAAAAGGCAGGTGAATGGCTCTGACAGATCACATGGACTGGACCGGTATTCTTCTTGTTAATAAACCTGTTCAGGCAACATCTTTCTCAATGATAAAGTTTGTGCGGAAACTGACTGGAATCAGGCGGGTCGGGCATATCGGGACGCTCGACCCGTTTGCTGAAGGCCTGCTCCCTGTCTGTATTGGCAGAGCGACCGCGGCTGTTCAGTTCATGGAATCTTATGATAAAATCTATCAGGTTCATGTTCGATTTGGCCAGGCTACAGATACGCAGGATCTGACCGGGCAGACGACCGACGCTTATCAGCTGACAGCAACAGAGCGCGAACAGCTGCTGGAGAGTGATTTCTTGAAGGTCAGGCAAGCTGTCAGCCAGCTGACGGGTATTCAGGAACAGTTGCCGCCCATGTATTCCGCGGTAAAAAAAGACGGTCGTCCGCTTTACGCGTACGCAAGAGAAGGAAAAACAATCGAGCGGCAGACGAAAACGATAGAGGTCAAGTCTGTCAGGATTTTGAAAATCAGTTTAACATATTACTTAGATGTCTGGCTTGAGATTGACTGTTCCAAGGGAACCTATATCCGCACCCTGGCGGATACGCTTGGTCGCAGATTGGGTTATTTCGCCCATGCCGCCGCGTTAACCAGAGTCAGATGCGGGCCGTTTAGCCTGGAACAGGCATGTGATCCTGATCAGCTTTCTGCCTGGCGCGATGAGACTGAAGATATACTTGATTTTCAAGACATTCTGAGACAAAAGGGCTGCTTTACCTCTTTATCCGAGGCGTTTAAACAGTGGCCTCGTCTGAATCTCAATCCTGATCAGACAGACAAACTTGTCTGTGGTCAGCCGGTCCTGTTTGCGGCTGAGTCATCGGGTGAACCGTTTGATGTGAACCAGCGTTATGGTGTTTTCTGTGGTCCTCTCCTTATCGCCGCTGCCAGGTTACAGTGGCGGGAAGAGGGTTTCTACCGGATAAAAACAGAAAGGGTGTTTGTAGATCGTGCAGATATATCAAGGCAATCATGAAAAAATACCGCAAATCAACAGAGGTGTAGCTCTGGGATTTTTCGATGGTGTGCACCAGGGACATCTCGAACTGCTCAGAACGCTTCTATATCACTGCCGTGAGAAAAATTTCAAGGCTTCAGTATTTACCTTCCCTAATCATCCTGACACATTATTTGTTGAGAAGGATCAGTTCGGCGGGTACTTATGCGGTTTTGATGAAAGACTCAATGAGCTTGAGATGTGCGGTCTTCCGGAACTGCATCTTCAGGATTTTGATCAAACATTCGCTTCTTTATCAGCAAAAGTGTTTCTGGACACGTATATAAAGCAGCGTTTGAACGCGAAGCTGGTGGTTGCCGGTTCAGATTATCGATTCGGACAAGATGGTCTTGGTGATGCCGCTTTTCTGGAAGAATGGGCTGTTGCCAACGGTATCGAAACGGTCATCGTACCTGATGTCCGCATGGCGGGTGACAAAGTATCCAGCTCACGTGTTCGCGAAGTGCTCAGGCAAGGCGATCTTGAGCTGGCCGGCAGGCTGCTGGGCCATCCTTACCGGATTACCGGAGAAGTTGTCAGCGGCAGAGGTCTGGGCCAGAAAATCGGCTTTCCAACCGCCAACATGATCATGCCGGACGACAGGGTTTGCCCGGCATACGGTGTATACGCGACCCGTACATCTGTTGATGGCCGGATGTATGATTCAATAACAAATGTCGGTATACGTCCGACTATTGAACATTCATCGGTCAAGCCGATTGTGGAGACGTATCTTTACTGTGCGGACCTGAATCTGTACGGCAAAACGATCACCATTGAGTTTTTATCAAAAACACGCGATGAGAAAAAATTTCGTTCCCTGCTGCAGCTGACCAATCATATCAGCCAGGATTTATCAGAAGTGAAAGCATGGCATCAATCGAGTGAGCTGATCTGCCAGCGGGCTTCAGTTAAAGGTATTACGCTTAACTGGCTGCCGACAGCCAGGTTTTCACAGTCTGTCTTTTCGCTTGTTTTCCGTTGTCCTATGGACAGACATCTGACAACTGCCTCCTTGCTGCTGATCAGGATTCTGACAGCCAGCTGCAGGCGCTACCCGACCCGGCCGGCGCTGGCTTCGGCGCTGGACAGCCTTTACGGAGCTCAAATTGACGCGAATCTGGAAAAACAAGGTGATATGCAGTCTATCGTTTTCAGTGCCGCAGGATTGCAGCGCTGGACCGACGGGACATCACCTTTCGCGGACGTTATCTCTTTGCTGTTTGATCTGCTGCTGGACCCTCTGGTTGATGAGCACGGCTATTTTGATTCACAGATAACAGAATCAGAACGTGTCAATTTGATGATGGAATGGAAAACCCGTGAAAATGATCGCCTTAAATACGCTTACGATAGCTGCATGCGGGAGATCTGCGGAG
>SLMY01000229.1 GCA_007133255.1 Clostridiales bacterium | reverse complement strand
TATCAACATTACCTCAATACAATTCGTCGAATCGTATTGCGGTAAAATATAACGAATATAATCAGTCTGTCTGCAGGATGCCGGCTAAATTTCATCCAAAGCGACTGTTCTGCCCCGAGCCAGGCTTTGTACAACCGCGTCGGTAAAGCGCATGTAACGAACACCATCAGCCAGGGTGGTTAGTTTTACTGTCTCAAGACCGCGGATCGCGTTAATAAAGGATGCTTCAACTCGCCAGTTCTCTTCGTCGTCTGCGGATATGCTCAGTTCCTGCAGCTTCGCGTCACCTTTTTTAGCGCCAAACAGCTTATTGTCCTGGAAGCGGATCGTTGCTTCAGATCCATACAGCACGGCTCTGGCAGGTCCGGACAAACCAGTCACCTGAGAAATGCAAAAATGAGCCTGCGCCCCGCAGGACATCCGGGCAAGGACGTCGAGGTGATCTGGAACCTGAACAGACCTGCAAAGCTCGCTGTGTTTTTCTTTTCTGATTTTGACAAATGTATGGCCCATTGCCATGACCTGATCGGCCTCACCAACCCAGCGCATGATTGCTTCATACCAGATACCAAGTGTCATGATATTATGGCCGCTGAGCGCGCGATCCTGACGCCAGTGCAAAGGTGTTTCTGGGTCAATAAAAGTGTTGCCATCTTTGATTTCCATGGCGAGAAGATCGCCCAGATAACCTGCCGCGATCAGTTTTTGGATTGTCTTGTCCACTCTCAGTGTAAGCGGTGATGGTACAATCTGGCAGACAAGACGCGGTTTCAGGCGAGATGCCTCAAACATGTGTCTTGCTTCAGTGACATTCATGGCCATTCTGGCTTCGCATAAAACATGTTTATCCCGGGCGATCGCTTCAAGCGTAATCGGACTGTGCAGGTAAGGCCAGGTGCCGATGAGTACCGCGTCAAGTTCAGGATCATTAACAAGCTCAAACCAGTTGTTATAAATTTTTTCAATTCCGAATTGACTCGCGGCCTTTTTCGAAGACTCCCGTGACCGGTTGCAAACACCGAGCAGCCGGACCTGATCAAGCGCCTGAAATCCAGGTATATGCTTTTTGATTGTGTTCTCACCAGCGCCGACAATACCAATGTTGATAACTGCTTCGCTCATACTAAGACACCTTCCTTTTGATTCTGCGTATTGCCAGGATATGAACGGCTCACACAGGAAGTCATACAATGTTTCATCAAAAAATGCTCATATATTCTGTATAGCTTACGGTATCTGTCTTCAAGTACCATGATAGCACAATCAAATGCTCTCTTTAAGCTGCTTCGCGGTACCAGCGATATCAGAGGAACACATAGATAAATTGTCTGAAATAGGATATAATAATTTTAACGATAAGTGTCAGCTTATATAGCTCAATAGGTTGTCTAATTGTATTAAAAATAATGTGAATCTATTAGAATTGAACATTTGAAATAACTATTTCATCTCAGATGCGAAAACATGAATTCTATTTCACCTCAGCTGAAGTATTAAATCATGTATAGTCGGTGTCAACGCCCAAGGCAGCTTGACTTTTAGTTAATAGATTTATCTTACACAATCTGTTATGGAAACTTGAAAGGGGATTATATGCGTATTTCAATTCTAGGCGCGGGTCATGCCGGTACCGCTGTCGCCGCGGATCTGAGTTTTCGAGGCCACGAGGTGACTTTGATTAAAACCTCTCATTCTATGCATGATGAAAATTTCAAATATCTTCTCGAGAATAGTGGCAAAGTTTGTCTTATGGAAAAAGGGAAAAAACATTATGCGAATATTCAATATATTACTCGTGATTTATCAAGTCTGAGTCAAAGTGAAGTCATTATCATATATATTCAAAGCAACTATCACGAAGACCTCATAAAGCGTATTCACCCTTATCTTCGGGATCATCAGATTCTGCTTTTAAACCCAGGTTATCTATCAACTGCTTATGTGCTTAAGTATTGTGATGGTATCGATTTAACGATTGTTGAAGCGCAAAGTTCTTTTTTAGATTGTCGCATTATCAAACCCGGGAATGTTCAGATTATCTTTCGTAATAAAAGGAATCCTTTGGGCATATATCCCTTTAGCCATAAGAAAACGTGCGAGAAAAAGCTGAATAATTTGGGTTTCCCCTTTGTCTATCTCAAATCGGTTGTTGAGGCTGCCTTGCATAATCCCAACCTCATCGTTCACACCCTGGGGGCGATCATGAGTATTCCCCGTGTTGAAAAAACTAAAGGGGATTATTATATGTACAGAGAAGTTTTTACTCCTAGCGTCTGGCGTATTCTGGAAACACTGGACAATGAGAAGATGGATGTTATGGAAGCGCTGGGATGTGAGCGTGTTTCCTATGTGGAAGCCTGTAAGTACCGTAATACGCTGGAAGATAACCGTGATCCAAAAGAAGTTTTCTTCTGGTATGCTGATATGCCCAATCCATTACAGGGGCCGAAGGTAGTAGATTCGCGGTTTATTTCTGAGGATGTCCCTCAGGGATTGGTGTTGATGGAAACACTGGGTATAGAATATAAGATCCATACACCTGTCTGCACGGCTTTGATTGAGTTGGCATGTGCTGCTTTGGGTCGCGATCTGAGACTTGAAGGCAGGACAGTTGAACGATTAGGCAGAGACACCATAAAGAAAATCGTCCAGGAGACGAAGGATTTATCAAGCTAAACGCGGCCAGAGCAACAGAAAAGACTGAGGCTTCAGACACTTTCAGCTATTTAGATGACTGATCCACATACACTTTAAAAATTCTGTGTAAGCGACTTCATTATATTTCGCTGTTATTTGCCAGTCAATGAACACGTAAACTGGCGGCTTTGTGAATCAATACGATTCAAAATTAATACCAATCAATATGGTGTTTCATTTTAATCATTTTAGCCTTTATTATTACCATATTTCAATATGATTTATTCGCTTAATATGATAAAATTACTTCGGACTAAATTTGAAAGACGTAGCATGGCGTAATTAATCATCATAGCGCTGGCAATCTGGGGTAAACCATCATGAAGGAAGACAAACAAACAATTCTTATAGTGCTACTGGTTATAAACGCGGTCTTGATTCTATATTTTGGCACAACGTTCAACAGGAATCAAAAATCAAATCATTCAATGCTGATTAGTCAGATCAATAACATAAACAATACGGTATCCTATTTGGACAGCAGTATCACGCAGCGCATCCAAAACATGCTGGACGCGAAAGAGAACATGATAGCATCAGCGGATTACGAATATGTGAATATTGACACTGCCAACAATAAAGCGTCAATAGACCTTACGGTGCAGCTTAAAGCTGTTAGCGCTGACTCAAAAATTTATTTAGCCTATAGCGAAATAGATAAGAGTAGTCATGTTCAGGAGATTGAGTTGGCAAAAAAAGAAGGTTTGTCTTTTGGAGCGAAGTTTGAACTGGATTTGGACAAAAACTATCAGTACGATGTAATAGAAAGAGTTGATGGTGCTGGAGAAGCGTTGCTGAATAACAATCAACAGAACATCTTTCTATATGACAGGTTCTACAGAATGAGAGTCCTGATGGACAGTTCGGGCTCGGGCAGAAATAATCAACAGATTAATTTTGATTATATCTTTTCTGTTGATGACTTTGGCATAGATGATTTTGGATTGGAACATGTGATGCTTGAAGTATTCAGCGCGGGCAGATTGATCGATCAAATTGATGTGACGGACAAACTTGAAAGCCGCGTTCATAATAATCTGAAAGAACACTACAATATGGCTGTTGCCTCAGGCCAGATTGACACACAAATGGTTATCGAAGAATTCATCGAACATATGGAATACGCAGATGAAGAAAAAATCAATCACAGAACCTATTACTTTCTAACTCATACAATCGATTATGATACTGATTATCCGGAACTGGAACTCAACAATCAAAAAGCAGAAAATTTGTACGCTAATTTGATCATTACATGCAAGGATGGTTACGAGTCAGAAGGATAATTCTTATAACTTATTCGTGAAACCTGCCTACCTAAACCTGCAGCTTAGAAGGGATTGAGCACGATTGTTATATCTAGCTGATTCAGAATATGGTGAGACTAGTTGTCTGATCTCAACGCGGCAAGCCGTCTGTCATGACAAGGAGAAAGTATGTTATGGACACATCATCAGAGAAAAACCTGTTCCAGGCGGATTGGGAGAACCACCATATTACCCAGCGAAACCGGGAGCCGATGCACGCTCCCTGGGGCGCTTACAGCAATGAGCTGGAGGCTGCCAGCGCAGACCGGACCGCCTCAAGATATGTGAAGTCACTGGATGGTCTTTGGAAGTTTAAACTGGTGCCGCATCCTGATGAGGTGCCGGAAGGCTTTTACAGTCAGACCTATGACTGTTCTCAGTGGGCGGATATCAAAGTGCCGGGTAACTGGGAATTACAGGGACATGGTTATCCCATTTACACGTGTCAGCTCTTTCCTTTTAATACGAAGCATGATACAGGTCAATACATTCTGGACCCTGGAGCCGACGCTGCCAGGCTTACTGAAAAACAGCTGAACTACAATTTAAACCCGCCCTATGTTCCGGAAGACAACCCCACAGGCTGCTATACCAAGGCCTTTGAGATACCGGATGGCTGGCAGGGTCGTGAGGTGTTCCTGCACTTTGGCAGTGTTGAGTCTGCCTTCTATGTCT
>SLMY01000056.1 GCA_007133255.1 Clostridiales bacterium | reverse complement strand
CATAGGGACCACACTCAGCGTGGCAGTCAGCTAAACCCACAAAACCAACGGGCACCTGCAGGCCCGCTTCACAAAGTGTTTCCGCTACCGCGCTGCCAAGCCCGCCAATAACCGAATGCTCTTCAGCTGTGATGATCGCTTTGCTTTCGGCCGCGCTTTTCAGAATCAACGCTTTGTCGAGCGGTTTCACACAGAACATATCGATCACCGCGGCGTCAAGTCCCTGATCAGCCAGAGTCCGGGCCGCTTCCAGTGCCTGGCTGACCATCAGGCCGCAGGCGATGATGGTTATATCCCTGCCTTTTCTGACGACATTGCCCTTGCCTTCTTTAAAAACTGCCGATGGCTGATAAATGGCCGGCATAGCGTCGCGGGACAGACGAATATAAACGGGTGACGGGTCCGCGATCGCCTGCCTGACCAGCCAGTCTGTCTGAACTTCATCGCTGGCCACATACACCTTGAGATCTGGCAGCAGACGCATGATGGCGATATCGTCGATTGAGTGATGACTTGGGCCGTCAAATGAATCCGACAGCCCGCCATAGGCACCGATCAATTTGATGCCCAGGCCTGAATAGCTGGCAAATGAACGTGCCGCGATCAAACCCAGGCTGCTGATGAAGGCAGCAAAGGTATTGACGAACGGGATTTTGCCGACAGCAGCGAAACCAGCTGCCATCGCTGTCATATTAGCTTCCGCTATACCAACATTGTAAAACCGCTCCGGGCAGGCATCCTGAAAAAGTTTAGACTTTGTTGAACTGCTGACATCAGCGTCAAGAACCACAACCCTGGGGTTATCCCGTCCATATTTCGCTAAAGCTTCGCCGTAGGCGTCTCTGATCGCTCTGGCCATTACTCTGCACCTCCCAGTTCCTGCCTTGCCGCCGCGTATTCAGCTTCGCTGATAGGCTTGCCGTGCCACGTGCTTTGTCCTTCCATAAAAGAGACACCTTTGCCTTTAACGGTCTTTGCCAGAATGATTACCGGCCTGCCGCCAGGTGAAGCTGCTGTGTCAAGTGATTCGCATAAGGCGCTGATATCGTGTCCGTCACATTCAAGGCAGTTCCAGCCGAATTCCCGGAATTTAGCCGGCAGATTACCAGTCGGCATCACTTCGTCAGTCGGACCATCCAGCTGGACACCGTTCCAGTCAAGAATGACAATCAGGTTATCGGCGCCATATTTAGCCGCGCACATACACGCTTCCCAGACAGTCCCTTCATTGATCTCACCATCGCCAAGTACGACATAGACTCTGGCCGGACTGCCGTCAAGCTTCAGTCCGAGCGCCATGCCCAGCGCCGCTGACAGACCCAGACCAAGCGGTCCGGTTGACAGTTCAACACCCGGGGTATGACTGGCGCTTGGATGGCCCTGCAGGCGGGTCTCAAAATCACGCAGTGTATTCATCTCCTCTACAGGGAAAAATCCTTTTTCGGCCAGTACGCGATAAAGCATCGGCGCGGCGTGGCCTTTAGACAGGATGATCCGGTCCCGGTCCGCCTTTCGCGGATCTTCGGGATCTATTCTGGCCGCATGAAAATACAAAGCTGTCAGAATCTCACACACAGACAAAGAACCTCCCGGATGTCCGGTTTGTTTGTCACGCAGTACACGCAGCACATCTTGACGAAAGGTGTTGCAAAGCTGATTCATATATGTTAGTTCAGAAACCAATAAGGCCATAGGATATCCCCCTATTCTTTCTCAGGCAGCATCATGATTTTAATGCCCTGTTTATTCTCAAAGAGCGAAAACGCTTCCTCCCACCGGCTAATCGGCAGCTTGTGCGTCGCCAGTTGTTCAAGGCTGATCTGGCCGGATTTGAGAAAAGCAAGTGCTTTTTTCCAGCTGGTATGGCGTGAACCCAGTGAACCGGCAAAATGAAGTTCTTTAAAACAGATTTTCTCAATATCAAAGTCAATTTTTTTACCGGGAAGGCCAATCTGGCAAAACCAGCCGCGTTTCTTGATCAGATTTAAGGCTGAGTCAATCGCCAGACCCGATCCTGAGCATTCCAGGACAACGTCAGCGCCATAACCGCGGGTCATTTTCATAACCAGGGCGGTTAAATCCTCCTGCTGAATATTCACGGCATAATCAGCGCCCAGTTCACGGGCTGTCCGCAGCCGCTGACTGTCAATATCTGTTCCTGAAAGGATAACGGTCGCGCCATGCGCTTTAGCTACCTGTGTCGCCATCAGCCCGATTGAACCGGGACCGGAGACCAGAACCACATCGCCCGGGACAATACGGCAAAGATCCTCAATGGCATGTGTCACACAAGCCAGAGGCTCACACATAGCACCGGCAGTAAAGCTGACCTGGTCAGGCAGATGGTGCAGCCTGCCGGCCGGCACAACCGTGTAATTGGTAAAAACACCGTTATACCAGTAGCCCAGCGTTTTTCTTTCAACACAAAGATTGTACCAGCCCTCACGACAAAAATCACATTGACCGCAGTAATGGTAAGCCGTTTCAGAGACAACCCTGTCTCCCGGTTTGAAGCCGCTGACATGTTCGCCTACTTCTTCAATGATGCCGGAAAACTCATGGCCAGTCACAACCGGAGGCCTGACCGGAATGGCTATATCGCTGTGGTAAATATGCAGATCTGAGCCGCAGATGCCCGCTTCAACAATTTTGATCAGAACTTGTTCCGGACCGGGCTGCGGCCGCGGGATATCCCGTATTTCCATATGACCGGGTCCGGATTCGTATTTAACCAGTGCCTTCATGAAGATAACCTCCGTTTTTGATAAAACCGATCTGGCACGATGCTTTAAACAGCAGGCGAGAAGATTTTTGAAGACTGTTCTATATGTTAGTTAGCATTATACACCACCGTCTTTCAAATGTAAGATCGTTTTCCAGGACTATGATACAATCTAAATGTCTCAGTTCAGCTTTTCGCCGGGACATTCTGTCCGCTTTTCATGTTCAGATCAAGTATCCCGGCCTGAGCATAAAACATAACAACACGCTGATGTGACAAAAAAGGAGGCTGACGCTATGCGGCAAGGTATTTATTATGCTTATTGGGAACAGGAATGGAAAGCGGATTATCTTCAATATATTCCAAAGGTCGCGAAACTGGGTTTTGATGTTCTGGAAATAGCCTGCACACCCATTCCAGACATGTCGGAGCAGGAGATGATCAGGCTGCGCGAAAGCGCTGAGGCGCACGGCATCACGTTAACAGCCGGACATGGTCCCCATGCCAGTCAGAATCTGGCATCAGAAGATCCTGCCACTGTTAAGTCGGCCATCACTTTTTACACCGATTTACTAAAAAGACTTGATTTGATGAATATCCGGACAATCGGCGGCGGTATCTACTCATACTGGCCGATTGACACCAGTAAACCAATCGATAAAAAAGCAGACTGGGCCCGCAGCGTCAATAATGTCCGTGAAGTAGCACATATTGCCGGTGAGCTGGGAATTGCCTATTGTCTTGAAGTGCTGAATCGTTTTGAAGGCTATTTGCTGAATACAGCAGCAGAAGGCCGTGCTTTTATTGATGAGGTTGGCCACGACGCGGTTTACCTGATGCTGGACACCTTTCATATGAATATTGAAGAAGACAGCTTCGCTCGTGCCATCCTGACAGCAGGAGACAAGCTGGGCCACTTTCATACCGGCGAAGCGAACCGCAAGGTACCTGGTTCAGGCCGCATGCCATGGCAGGAAATCATACAGGCGCTGGTCAGTATTGGTTATGACCGGGCGATGGTGATGGAACCTTTTGTCAGAGAAGGCGGCCAGGTTGGTTCCGACATTAAAATCTGGCGTGATGTATCTGAAGGCGCTGACGAAGCTCAGCTGGACCAGGCAGCTAAAGATTCGGCGGCTTTCTGCCGATCGCTGGTCAATCTGAGTCAAAGCAACTCGAGAGTACTCTGAAAGATTGTTTAACATACGTTTGAAAGAAGGTTTATTATGCGTTCTGATGTGTCACTGTCCGGCAAAATTAATCCTTTATCAATCTTCCTGCTTATACTTGTCATGTTCGCCGCGCTCATACCGGCCTTTTATAACTTTATCCTTACTTTTATTGATTATTCTCCAATACAAGGTCTATTCTCCAGCCCATCTGCCGGTCTGCGCAACTATTCTCAGGTAATCAGCCAGCCGGCCTTCCCCCGGCTGGTACTGAACTCTTTTGTTCACTGGCTGGCCAGTTTAAGCTTCGCTTTATTGCTCGGTGTTCCGGTTGCCATACTCATCAGTTTTGTGAAAAGCCGCAAAACAGCCGCGACTTGCGCTGGGCTGCTGCTAATCCCTGTCTTCGTTCCGGCCAGTGTCTATTTCACACTCGTTATACAATTATTTTCTTCAAGCGTGTTTATGCGTGAGCAAACCTACACCTTAGCTTTCGCGGCTCAGACCTTGCTCCCCGGAGCGGCTCTCATCGCCTTCTCAGGTGTCGCTTTTGGTCTTCTTTATCGTTCCAGACGCGGAAACGCACTTCAAGGAACGATGCTGGGCTGCGGCATGGCAGCCTTGCTGTTTATGCTGGTCACCTTGTCACCTGCCTATGAAGCTACTTTATTATCAGCTAATCCAATGGTTAACCGTGTTGCTGATACTTTTGATACCTTCACCTACCGCAGTGGCCTGACACAGATGCAAATCAGCCACAGCGCTGCTTCTCATACACTGCGAAGCCTGCTGCAGATGCTGCTGGCTGTTATGCCTGTTTTCGCTATCATTCTGCTTTTGAGAAAATCAGATCGGCT
>SLMY01000199.1 GCA_007133255.1 Clostridiales bacterium | reverse complement strand
ATCCTCTAGTTTCACGTCACACTCAAACCGATAAATATGTTCCAGATTCCACGTTTGCTAAAATTCATCATCAATTGTAGACTGATTCTTAATGAATCTAGCAAATATAATTGCATTATACAATATTTTTTCGCATGGTTACCCTCTTTTACTTAAAATTGCTCTTCACATCAATTGTTAGATTCATTTCTCTTGCGGCTTTCATTTCTGCGACACAAACACGCTATCAAAAAATAAATTAGAAGCACCTTAAATTATCAAATGAATTTCCTATCGTGATCATGGGTGGAAGTTACCATTTAAGCTAGAAGAATAATGAACCGTCCCAAACCAGCAGCAGGCCAAAATAATGCATAACAAATATCAATAAGGGAACCAGCGAAGTCAGGCCGATCGCCAGTACCCAGTCAATCGGTCTGACCTCAATTATTTTATAGTATGTGCGATCGTATTCACCGGTAAACCCCCGGGCCTCCATAGCCACGGCCACGCGTTCTGCCTTCCTGATCGCCTGAGCCAGCAGCGGAATGGCATATCGTCTTAATTTCTCGAATTTTCCTTTAAGACTTCTTTTTTCACTGAACCCACGCACCTGATGCGCTTCTTTTAAGCTCGTGAACTCAGACTGATATAACGGGAAAAACCTGTAAGCGGCCAAAATACTGTAACCATATTTGGGCGACAGTCTGGTTTGCTGCATCAAGCTGAGCAATAACGCTGTCGGGTCTGTAGTCGCGACAAAAAGAAGCGCGTAGGCGGCATAAGCCAAAACCCTGAGTCCCAGCGCGCTTCCACGGACAACAGATTCCTGGTAGATGATCAAACGGCTGATTCTAAACGCTATATCACCTCCGGCGTCGCGGGGAAAAGCGACCTGCATCATAAAAAAGCCGAACGCCAGAATCATAAAAGGCATCAGCCCTTTGGCCATCGCGGCCAATGGCACCTTGCCGAGTGTTAAGGATACAAGCAGGATAATAACCAGCAAGGCCAGCGGTACAAAAGGATCAAACGAGAAAGTCAGTATGATCATACTCAGACCTGTGCCAGCCAGTTTAAGAACAGGGTTCATCCGGTGCAGGACAGACTGGCCTTCATAATAACTAAACATGACTGCCACCAGTTTTCTGAGCCGGCTGACACTCACTCAACGCGTTTTGAAACGACTGGCGGATTCGAGATCGCACATGAGATTCAGCGCAGAGACTTCGCAGAACCTGCCAGGCTAGCGGCTGCTTGAGAGAACTTTCAGCCAGCAAATCCTTTTGTCTGAATAAATCCAGTACATCGCCGCTGAATGCTAATGAAGAACTGCTCAGAAGCGCGACATCGGTCGCGTATTCCCAGACCAGACGCATGTCATGTGTAATCATGATAACCGTACAACCTTCAAGCTGACGTGCTTTCACCAGATTCATCAACTGATAAGTATTGTGATAATCCTGCCCAAAACTTGGTTCATCTAATATTAGCAGCTGCTGACTGGTTGTCAGCATGGAAGCGACGCTTAACCGGCGTTTTTCACCCTGGCTGAGGGCAAATGGATTCATATGGGCTTTATTAGCCAGCGAGAACTCTGTCAGCAGGTCTTTAACGCGCTTTGGGATCATGGAGCCAGGCACTTTTGATAGTTTGAGTGAATAAGCGATTTCTTCCCAGACTGTATCGGTGATAAACTGATGCTCAGGATTTTGAAACACCATCCCTGCTTTTTGAGAATATGCTTCACCGGACAAGTTTTTAACCGACTGGCCAAAAAGAGAGATCTTACCATTAGAAGGTTTGAGCAGACCAAGCGCTAACCGGGCCAGTGTGCTCTTACCAGCGCCATTTTGCCCGAGCAGCGCGACGAAACGACCTTTTCGCACCTGCCAGCTCAAGTCCCGAATCACTGAAACACTGCTAAAGGGGGTCTTATAGCTAAAGGAAACATTTTGAAACCAAATAGCTGATTGTTTATCATTTTCCGCTGCTTCATCCATCTTGGCAGTGTCAAAAGATTTCTCAGCAATATCTGATTTTCGTTCGCTGATGATCAATTGAGTCACAGCTTCCGATACGGACGAATCCTGCTTCGCGCTGCTGACAAGTTCTTTAAGTACAAGTGGATGCGGTGACAGATGAAGACCTGTTTCGCTTAATTTGCCGGCGATCTCACTGGCATAAGGCTGCCAGACACCCATTTCGTCCAGAAGGTTTTTCTGTGTCTCAAAAATATCGCGGGGACTGCCTTCGGCTGCAATCTTCGCGTGGTCAATGACCATAACCCGATCCATTAGCGCCGCCGGCCTTTCCAGCTTATGTTCTACCAATATCAGCGTATGTGCTCTTGTTTCGATCAATTGTTCCAGCAATGTAAAAAAATCATCTGTAGCGGCCGGGTCAAGATTAGCTGTCGGTTCATCCAGAATAAGCAGCGACGGCTTGAGCGCCAGCGCGCAGGCAATCGCCAGTTTTTGCTTCATGCCGCCAGACAGGCGGTGAATTAAGGCATGCCGCTGATCAGTCAGACCGGTATCCCTCAACGCACGCTCAATGCGTTCATCCATTTCATGTATCGGCAATCCAATATTTTCCAGTCCGAAAGCAATTTCATCTTCGACAGTCAACATGCAAAACTGCGCTTCAGGGTCCTGGAAGACCAGCGCTACCTGCTGGCAGGCTTCACCAGGCGCTAAAGTACTGATATCAGTTCCGTTGATCACAATCGTGCCTGTCATATCGGCTTCAATAGCACGCGGAAATAAGCCGGCGATCGCGTAGGCCAGGGTGCTTTTACCGCACCCGCTAGCGCCCATCAGCAATAACGCTTCTCCTTGTTTGACGCTAAATGATATCTGTGACAAGACAAGTTCTTCGGAATCGGGGTATTTGACAGATAAATCATTGATCGTCAGTATATTTTTCATAAACAGCCTGACCTCTTTTCTTTCGCCATTCCTTACCTAAAGGAAAGCTGTTTAAAACACCGGTTGCCGCCAACCCCTCCGCAATGCCTTTGCCGGCCAGACCGCCCAGAACCGCGCCGCTGATCAGCCGGATAACCAGCATCGTTATAATCAGTACAGGCGACAAGCCTGAATAGCCGAAACGAAACCAGTTATAAAGAAAACTCGCGATCGAAGCGCCGACGCCCGATAACATCAGTATGGGTGTACTGAACTTTTTGTACCTTGTCAGCCAGAAAGGGACTTCAGCGCCAAACCCCTGGATAAATCCGGTCAGAACCAGCCATGCCCCTGATGGTGAACCAAGGGGGATCTGGACGACAGCCGCGATCCACTCTGAGATGAGAGCAGCACCGGGTTTGCGGAAAATATGCGCGCAGATGATGGATACAATAAACCAGAATCCAAAAACGATATCGAGTCCAATCGGGCCGAGAAGGCCGGTGGCTATCGCCCAGACCTGTATCCAGGCCATGTAGAGCGGCGCGAACGCGACACCCAGGGCGCTCATGACGATAATCTCTTTTAACCGCCATTTTTTATCTGCTGGTAAAACATGCTTATGATTTTCCTTTTGTGTTTGATGTTCCCTTTGCATGTGATGCTCCTTTATTTGTTTATTTCAAATGCCAACACACTTTGGTCATTTCAAACTGGCTGCTATGTAAACGCCTTGGTTGATCCGGTCTTGCCAGATTGTTCGCTGACTCTTTTTACTATTAATTGCTGGGGCTGTTGCAGGAAAGCGTGGCTGTCATAACCGTGTGCCCGCTGCGCTCAGTTGTAAATTTAAAACATGCTTCAAGCGCGCTGAAAACATCTTTAATACTGCCTTCGAGCCGCGTGCAGAAATGAGACGATCCGCCGTAAACACCTGCTTTTTTCGCGATATCGACAACATCATAGATCATGTCCATATAATTTGACTGTCCCAAAGGATAAATACTGAATTGACAGGCAACTTTAAGATCAGATTCAGGCTTCGCGGAAAAATCAGCGTCCTCAGGATACGCGTAATCTTCCAGATTAATCTCACCTTCACCGGGGCATCCCTTTGAAAAGGTTGCCGACATGACAACATGGCTGCCGGTGCTGGCTGCTTTTGCCAGACAATCGCGCAAAGCCGCGAAAACATTTATTTCAATGCCCATCAGGCAGGTGCTGACATCATCGGTTTCAATAACAATGCCGGGCCGTTTGAGTTCATCAATCGAGCCAAGAATGATCGGGATAAATTGATCGGTCATCGGATAAAGAGAAAATCGGCAGCCAAAGAATGGCGAGTCGCCGCTGCATACTGGGTTAATGTTCATATTCGTTCATTCCTTTCCTGGTTTGCGTTAACACTGTTTTAAATACATCTGTACTTATTGATCTGTATCAACCGCTTCACACCAACAAAAAAAGCCGAAGCGGGAAGCTCGGCTTTCAATAACATTAATTAACCTTACCTCCGCTGGTATTATCCAGATCAGGTTTTAAGGGTCGATGATTCAATCATCCTCTCAGCCAGTTTGCACCAGCTCCCCCGGACATCTGTATGAACTTGTAGCACATATCATAAGGGAAGATGCGCTTGATGTCAATCTATACCGTATTAAGCGGCTGCGCCAATATGGCGGTAACCAGCCGACAAGGATTCCCGTACGTCACTGACGGCGTCCGAACCGTCCGAACCGTCCGGAATCTGCCAAGTACCGAAACCGATACACGGAACGGTTACTTCGTTATACAGTTGAAAGATATCTTCCAGAGATTTCAAAATGATCTTCCCCTTGCTTGTTCATTTTAGCGCAGTCGAAGAGACT
>SLMY01000258.1 GCA_007133255.1 Clostridiales bacterium | reverse complement strand
TCCCTGGCAAGTCGCGGTGCTTTTAAAGTTAACCGCGTGGTATCGGCATTCAACCGGAGGTTTTGAACCACTTCACACGATGTGACCGGGTTATACTTGATACTCCCGTGCTTTCCAGCAGCGTTAACAAGGTTTTTTTCCATTTGATTATCCTTTGATTATCCTTCTTGCGATTTTTATATTTTGTTCTTTGATTATCCTTCTTTACGATACATGACGTTCATCCAGTGACGTGCCATCCAATCTGCCTGACGATCATAAGAACTACCTGGCCCGGCCGTCTCCTATGTGATAGTGTGCCCGATCTGGGCGCTTATCGGATGTTTTATCTGGTCTGGCTGCCTCTTATGCGCCAGCACCTGCCTGATACAGTACCCGCCTGATACACAAAACAGATCCTGAGGATCTGTTTTATGGTCATATTATACGTCATTCGCGCTTATTTTTTCAGCATATCGTTTTTCATCGGCATTTCATTCAGCGGCAAGGTGTGATGCCTTGTTTCTTTGACAATTTTAGCGAACGTCCTGATCTCATACGGTGTCAGATCAGCTGGTTTCATCTCACGCTCCAGGCATTCCGTGACCGCGACCAGGGTATCAAGCGATGTAATCGTCGCGATACCGTGCTCGGTCGCGTGCCGGCGCAGCTTAAAGCCGTTGAATCCTTTCAGGTTGCTGCTGGGGCTTTCCGTATTAATCAGCAATTTCACCGTACCATCATTGATCATGTCAATTACATGCGGTTCGCCTTCCTCTACTTTACGGGAGATGCTGCAGGGAATGCCCTGCTTATTGAGATAATTACTGGTTCCGCCTGTACCGTAAAGCTCATATCCCATGGCGAATAACCTGGCTGCCAGCGGCACCAGGTCGGGTTTATCACTGTCACGGACCGTCATCAGAATACCGCTGCCTCTTTCCGGGAATTTGAAGCCGGAGGCCAGAATCGCCTTGTACATCGCTTCACTGTAAGCGGTTGAAAGGCCCAGTACTTCTCCGGTGCTTTTCATTTCCGGGCCCAGGCTGGTGTCAACATCATGCAGCTTCTCAAAGGAGAAAACGGGGGCTTTAATCGCGTAGACCGACGGATAGCGCGAATACAGGCCGGTCCCCCATTCAAAATCAGTCAGCTTCTGGCCCATCATCACCCGGGTAGCCAGATTGACAATTGGAATCCCTGTTACTTTGCTGATATATGGCACAGTTCTGGAAGATCTGGGGTTCACTTCTATCACGTAAATCTCATCATTAAACAGGATAAACTGGATATTGATCAGGCCAATCACCTTGAGCGAACGCGCCAGTTTTTCCGTGTGATCAATAATAATATCCCGAATCCGGTCAGGTATGTAGGCCGGATAGATTGAAATAGAATCACCTGAATGAACCCCGGCCCGCTCCAGATGCTCCATAATACCTGGAATCAGGATGTTCTCGCCATCGGAGACAGCGTCTACCTCCAGCTCAACACCCATCAGATATTTGTCTACCAGTATTGGATGTTCCTGTTCCACCAGGTTGATAATCCGCATGTACTCTATCATTTCATCATCGCTGTAGACTATGGCCATCCCCTGGCCGCCCAGGACATAGGACGGACGGACCAGTACCGGGTAGGTAAGCTCAGAAGCGGCGATCAGGGCTTCTTCAGCGGTATAAACGGTTGTGCCCTGCGGCCGTTTAATGTCACATGATTCCAAAATAGCGTCAAAGCGCTCCCGGTCTTCAGCCGCGTCCACCATATCAGCTGAGGTGCCAAAAATCGGCAGACCCAGATCACTGACCGCCTGAATCAGCTTAATCGCCGTCTGGCCGCCAAACTGGCAGATAGCGCCCAGCGGTTTCTCATTCTCAATAATCGCCTTGACATCATCAATGGTCAGCGGTTCGAAATAAAGGCGATCAGACGTATCGAAATCGGTTGAGACCGTCTCCGGGTTATTATTGGCGATAATCGCCTCATAGCCCAGCTCGCGAAGTGCCCAGACCGAGTGAACGGAACAGTAGTCAAACTCAATTCCCTGGCCGATACGAATCGGGCCTGACCCCAGCACCAGTACTTTCTTGTTGTCTGTTGGCAGCGCTTCGTTATTCTGGTCGAAGGTAGAATAAAAGTAGGGCGTCACCGCGGCATACTCACCGGCACATGTATCAACCATTTTGTAGGCATGCCTGAGCCCGAGCTCAAGGCGGGCCTGCTCAATATCTTCTTTCGGCAACCCGGAAAGGCGGCTGATCCAGGTATCCGTAAACGCGAAGCGGATGGCCCGTGTCAGCAGCCGGGGGTCTATCTGCTTCATCTTGATTAAGTCTTCTTCTGTATCAACAATGTTTTTGATCTTGCGCAAAAAGAATTTATCTACCATGGTGCGGTCATACATCTCTTCAACGCAAAAACCGCGGCGCAGGCCTTCCGCCAGCGCGAACAGGCGCATATCGTCGGCCTGGCAGATGCGCGGCCACAGCGCTTCATCGCTCAGCCCCTGCATCAGGGGCACTCTCATTCCCAAAAGGCCCAGCTCCAGCGAGCGGATCGCCTTCATCAGCGACGCTTCCAGGGTATTGGCGATCGCCATCACCTCACCGGTTGCCTTCATCTGTGTTCCCAGCGTGCGGCGGGCGTTGACAAATTTATCGAAGGGCCACTTCGGTATTTTGCTGACGACATAGTCAACAGCCGGTTCAAAACAGGCAAACGTATTACCGGTCACCTCATTCGGGATTTCATCCAGTGTATAGCCGACCGCGATCCGTGTCGCCACTTTGGCGATCGGATAACCGGTCGCTTTCGAAGCCAGCGCTGAAGAGCGCGACAGCCTTGGATTGACTTCAATCACCGCGTATTCATCAGAAGTCGGATGCTGCGCCAACTGCACATTACAGCCGCCTTCTATACCAAGCTCCTCAACAATTTTCAAAGATGATGTGCGCAGTTTCTGATACTCCGCGTCAGTCAGCGTCTGAGCTGGCGCCACCACAATAGAGTCGCCGGTATGAACGCCGACAGGGTCAAGGTTTTCCATGCTGCAGATCGTGATCGCGTTGCCGCGGCCGTCGCGAACAGCTTCAAATTCTAATTCTTTCCAGCCGGCGATCGATTTTTCGATCAGCACCTGATGCACCCGGCTCACAGCCAGACCCGTCGCGGCGATTTCCTTGAGCTCTTTTTCGTTCGCGGCGATACCGCCGCCGGTCCCGCCAAGGGTGAACGCCGGGCGGACAATCACCGGATAGCCGATTTTATCGGCCTGCAGCAGACAATCCTGCAAATTACCCGCGGTCCCTGAAGGAATACAAGGTTCGTTGATCCGCATCATCGCGGCGCGGAAATCTTCACGGTCTTCACCCATTTTGATGCCAGCCGCCGGGGTTCCCAGCAGCTGGATATTGTGTTTTTCCAGAAAACCGCTTTCAGATAGTTCCATGGCGAAATTAAGCCCTGTCTGGCCGCCCAGCGTCGCGAGCAGCGCGTCCACCTGCTCATCAAGAAGCAGTCTCTCAACCATGTCAATCTGCAGCGGTTCCAGATAAATTTTATCGGCCATTTCTGTATCAGTCATAATAGTCGCCGGATTACTGTTAACCAGCACCACTTCATAGCCTTCTGCTTTCAAAGCCTGGCAGGCCTGCGTGCCGGCATAGTCAAACTCAGCGGCCTGCCCGATTATAATCGGTCCGGAACCGATAACCATTATTTTATGGATATCATCGCGTCTTGGCATTCTATCTATCTCCTTTCAAGCCCGAGCTTCGCTCAGAGCGGCGATCAGCTGATCCCAGATATGACCTGTCTGATGCGCGTGATTCTCTATATCCGGCAGAAACTGAGTTGAGAAATGCCGGTTGTCATAAGACAATCCTTCTACGGTATTATCATTGATATTGCGGTGCGTCAGACTGATACGCGTCTGTTTCTCCAGCGCCGCCGCGTCAACCGCCAGCCGGTGATGCTGAAAGGTCATATAGGTTCGGCCGCTGCTGGTCTCATAAACGGGATAATTCGCGCCGTGATGCCCCAGCGGCAGCGTCACCAGCGGCAAACCAAAACTTCTGGCCAGCAGCAGATGGCCGGCGTCAACCCCCCAGACCGGCAGTTCGCCCGCCAGCTCGCGAACCAGGGACAGCAGCGGATCACCAGCCCGGGCGATTTGGTCTTCCGGACCGCTGGTCAGTAAAACAGCCTGCGGTTTATCCTGGCGAATCAGCGTTTTTATCTGCTCTGACTGCGCCTGTGTCATTTTATCTGGGCTGGCTGGCAGTGTCCGTACCGTTACCTTGCAGCCTCTGGCTGTCAGCGCGCTGATCAGATTCTGGTTCAGACCCAGATCAATCGCGGTAACATGGATATCGCTTTCAGATCGTGAGCGCTTGTCGGTTTGACTGGCTGTCAAGTTAGCGTTAAATAATTGTTTTTCCGCAACACCTTCAGAGCCTGGCTGCCGGGCGGCAGCAGCCGGCAGCTGATGCTGGCGTAAGGTATCAACCAGCTTCGCCACATCAGTGTCAGGCTCAGTTGAGATAACCGCTGTCATAGGGCCCTGATCGCGGATCATGCGAATCACTTCGCGTGTGTCGATACCGCAGATGGCGACGGCGTTTTGTGACAAGAGCCAGTTATGCAGTGATTCCACACTGAGCCAGTGATCAACCTGGCTGATGCTTTCACGCAGGATCAGTCCCGCTGCCTGAATCTTTTCCGATTCCTTCACTTCAATCCTGCCGACATTGCCGATCAATGGATACGTCATGCAGATCAGCTGACCTTGTGTGGCCGGATCACATAAAATGGACTGGTAGTCGGTCATACTGGTATAAGGCATCACCCTGCCGGATACCTGCCCGGTCTTGCCTAGTGAAC
>SLMY01000262.1 GCA_007133255.1 Clostridiales bacterium | reverse complement strand
CTGCCTGAGGCTGAAGGATATTCAGCGAAATGACCTGATCTATCAAAAGACGGCCGGGTGATGTCACCTGGCCGTCTTTCGTTTCATTCATGCCTTTTATCTTATCGCTGATTTTTTTGCCAGATGTCCTTCATCCTGCGCTTCAGGACTTTATCTGATGCTGCCGAAAAACCGAAAAACCCGGTGATCTGGCCCATCTGGTAGTATTGACCGTGCGCGAAAGCGATCAGATTCGCTTTTTCCAGGCAAAGCCTGTCCTTACTGTCAAATAAGTGTTCCTTGGCCTCAACAGCCACAACCTCGCCGATGAACATGTCATGCGACCCCAATTTTATGATCTGACGCAAACGGCACGACAGGGACAGCGGACTTTCAGCGACGGCCGGCACATCGTCCAGGCCGGCAGCCGGAACCGCTGTTAACCGGCAGGCTTCAAACTTATTGACATCCCGGCCGGACTGAACACCACAAAAATCTGTCGCTTTCAGCAATGAACGGTCAACCAGGTTAACAACAAAAGCACCGCTTGATTTGATCAGCTGGTGGGAATACCGTGACGGTCTGATCGAGATAGACACCATGGGCGGATCAGAACAGACCGTGCCGGCCCAGGCGATGGTAATCAGGTTATTGTCTGGTAAAGCGTCTTGAGCTTTACTTTCTGAATGAGCGCCGCGACAGGAAACGAGCACAGCAGGAACAGGCGCCAGTAAAGCCGCAGGGTTTAACAGTCGTCTCGGCCCGGTGTTCTGTGTTCCACTGGCCTGGCTGTCCTTGTTCAGATTCTGGCCTTGATGCTGCTTTCTTGTTCCTTGCTGCTTTTTTCTTTTTTCATTGCCTGCCGGATCCTTTCGCATGGTGTTTTCCTTTCGATTTTTATCTGAAGTCAGATTGACTGGTTCAGGTTAAGTTCCAGTCGATTCAGGACAAATGACCCTCACAACTAACTTAAGCCCATAATCTCATGAGCCAGCAGATATTCTTTTATATCAAGCCCGCTGCTAAAGCCCGTCAGTTTGCCATCACTGCCAATAACCCGGTGACAGGGCAGAAAAACCGGTAACGGGTTTGCTCCGCAGGCATGGCCAACAGCTCTTGACAGCTTACGCTCCGCTTTTGGATCATCTGGACTGATCATCCGGGCCAGATCACCATAGGTGCAGGTTTCACCGTAAGGGATATCGGCCAGTAATTTCAATACTTTTTTCTGAAAGGCTGAAACACCTGGCAATTCAAGTGTCAGCGAGAAATTCTGTCTTTGTCCGCGAAAGTACTCAGCCGCCTGTATGGCAGCTTCCTTAACCGGTTCCGGGGTTTTATCCGGACACAGCCAGATCTGCTTATCAAATTTCTTTTTCAGTTTTGCTTCAGCGAGCACATGCCCATGCTGGTCAAGCAGATCCAGCCAGTCAGCGCTTTCCTGTTGCCGTTCAAAGCCGAACGATTGACCAAAATGAGTCAGACCAGCTGCCAGCACAGCTTTCTTCGAGCCAGAAACAGACAATAGCCCTTGCTTAAACAAAACAAAAGCAGTCCCGAATTGATCAGACTCCGGCGCGCACAAAGTATATATAACGACGTCATGATGTCTTCTTGTTATCTCATCATATATACCTTTTCTGGCTAACCCCACTTGCTGCCAGCTGCTTGACTCCAGCGTCTCCTGCCAGTCTGCCAGCTGATCAGTTCTCAAACGCCAAACCAGACGGTAGATACCAAGTGTCTCAAAAGCATAGGCTGTTATCTGGCTGATCAGGTTCTCCACGTCTGCGGCGATTTGCCGCTGCTGTGTTTTTTCTTGTCGCGGTTCATGGCAGGTAAACAGATTATCCTTCGCGAAAACATGAAGATGAGCGGTTTTACCTGTTCCATGCATGGCAGGCAGAAGCTGAGCGGATGTCCCGGCTGCCGGACGCGTCACCGGAAAAGAAGCCGAAAGGCTTTCCAGCTGCTGATAGCCGACAAGCGCTTTGACCGCGTCTGCCTGCATCGGCTTTAAGGCTGTTTCTTCATCACAGCCTGCACCTATCCAGAAAACTAATCCACCGCAAAGGTGTTTCATGCCGCGAAGCCAGTTTTCCCATTCAGTTTTATTATGCGGTGATGTCAGCCCGAAGGTTTCCGGCTGAATGTTCTTCGCGTCACTTAAGTTCATTTTACTCAGATACCATCGCTGATCTTGCATCTGGTTCCCCCCTCTCCTGCGTCAAGGTCTGTTCAGTTTCATTCACATTTTAATTATTCAGCGGTTTCATCATCTTCAATGTCCAGCTCGCGGCGGAGCGGCAATGAATCCGTGATCTCAAACAGGGCCTGTGACCAGTCACTTTGAATCTGACGCACCAGGGATTGCCTGTCAACCCCAAGCGCTCCAATCGGCACGGCACTGGACAGCAGAGGCTCCAGCGAACGCAGTCTGTAGCCATACACCTGCCGGCCAACCAGAACGTCCCATACCGCTTCATCGCGGACAACAGGCATATAGCCTTCATACAGCTGATAACGGCTTTGAAGCATAAGCGAATGGCTGTCCAGCGCTATCGTGGCTGCCAGCCTGGAGGCTATTTCCGGATGAGCGCTTTGCGCGCTCACAGACAGCATCCTGAGCTGGACCGGCAGCCGCGGTTTCTCAATCAGGCTCATCAGGGTATGCAGATAAGGCAGCCAGTCATCATCGGCGTAAACCGGTCTTTCAGATTCAATCCCTTCTGACATGTCAGCAACCGGCACGGGTGATTCAGATTGCACCGGCAAGAGCAGAGGCGTTACCTGAAACTGCCGCAGCTGCATCCAATAAGGCAGTCTGGATGAATCATCAAACCAGAGCAGTGCCTGATTATTCTGAATAAACGCCTGGGTGAAACCTGCGGACTCTTTTATATCCTGTGACACATGCAAGGATGACAATCCAGCTGCCGTCAGTGTTTCCAGTATGTCTGCCGCAGCTGATGATGCCGGGTTTCGCTGACGATACGCACTGATACTGGCAGCCGCGGTGGCAGTCTGGCCTGCAGCAAAGTCATCCTGCGGATCAAAGCCCATCCATTGAAGCGACGGGTCGAACTGGGCCGGCAGCCATTCTGCCATACTCAGCGGATTAGCCAGTACTACCCGCCTGCCGGCAGATAACAACGTAGTCGCAGCGTCCTGGTCATGGGTCATAGTCAAGTACGTGCTGACGCTCATATCTTGATCAAGATACACCAGATGCTGCTGCAGAATATCCAAAAGACGGGCAAAATCCTGCCAGGTCCAGTCCTGATCAGGCAGGCTGATCCTCTGAGCACGACAAAAATCCTGCTGCGCGTACAGAACGGGCGCTGTAGCCAGAAATGGCAGCGCGATCTGCATTTGATGGCGGCGGCCTGCTTTTAATAAAGGGGCATGAAGCTGATCAGGATTAATCCAGCTGGTATCTGCCAGATAAGGACTCATATCAAGAAACGCGGTTTGACTGAGTGTAGAAAAAGAAGGAAACCCGTAAAAGATGTCTGGCATATTATTGGCCGCGGCCCAGCGGGCTGTCTGCTCACCGCTTATACCCTGCTCAAGACTCACCGACTCCAGACGAATCGATAAAGGCGCGTCAAACAATCGCAAATACTCGTATGTCTCCTGATGGTCGGCCGTTATAGCATCGGGGGCTGAAAAAGAGTCCGAATGACTGGCCAGAAAATATAAACGGATCATCTCAAGCGCGTCTTCACCAAAAGGCAAAGCAGCTGTCAGCTGTACTTCGTCCTTCACTTCAGGCAATCCTGGCAGTAAAGGACGCGCGGGCTGTTCATCCGCGCCGCCATCTGACGTTTCGTTGCCAGGCAGCTCTGCCTGACCGGTTTCGGCTGGCCAGTCAGGTACCTGCGGGAAATCGTGCTCACTTTTGAACGCGCAGGCCGCCAGGCCCAGAAAGCTGATCAGCAGGATACAAAATGAGATTACCAGGACTTTCAGCAAACGCTGCCAGGCCTGTCCGCGAAAGACACAGACCAGGCCAGCTGTTTGGCTGGTCCTGCTTTTGATCATTTGACCTTTAATTTTCATATAGCGCTTAATCATCTATTGACTCAGATGGATCGGGCTGATACTCAGCAGCTGCTGGTAATGCAGATATCTGAAACGCACTGTTTCCTTTTCTGGCGAAAGGCGGTTTATCGCGGTTTGCCAAGGCTCCTCATGAACAAGATCCCAACCTTGTTCTTGGTTAAGATCAGGGAAAAACGCGTCTGCCTTAAAAGCCTGATCCACCTGGGTCACATAAGCTTTCCGGCAGTACGGCATCAGCTGGCGGTAAACAGATTCACCGCCAATCACCCAGTGCGGCAGATCGGGTAAGCGCTGCAGTTTTTCACCAAGTTCGTTCAGATTACGGCAGACAACAGCGCCCGGCACACGCAGCGAACGGTCATGAGACAAGATAAGATTATCTCTGCCCGGAAGCGGACGGCCGCCCGGAAAAGAATCCAGTGTCTTGCGGCCGTATATGACAACATCACGTTCAGTGAGCCGCTTGAATCGTTTCATATCGTCGGCCAGGCTTACCAGCAGCCGGTTTTGATAACCGATTCCCCAGTTTTTATCTGCGGCGACAATCAATTTCATGTGCATAAAAACCCCTTAAGTGATCGGATCCAGCCTCATCAAAGGCTGTCTGAACGTGTAAGTGTTTCTGCTTCAAACGCCTATAAAGCTACTGGAATACCACGAACCGGCTCACCATGCTGATAATTCTCAAGACTGATATCATCGGTGGTAAAAGCATAAAAGTCCTTAATCGAATTTTCGATGATCAGCTGTGGCGCAGGATACGTTTTTCGATCGAGCAGGTCTTTGACGATTGGGATGTGGCGGTCATAAATATGCGCG
>SLMY01000028.1 GCA_007133255.1 Clostridiales bacterium | reverse complement strand
AGCAGGGAGGCCTTTGCGGACAGCTGCAGACAAGGATGATTCGCAACGCGCTGGCAGTAGCTGAGCAAAACGCTAAAATGGGGCGCATTGTCGCGGCGCCTACAGCAGGCTCATCGGGTGTGCTGCCGGCAGCCTTATTTGCGATCGCAGAAGAACGGGGTTACTCGGATGACCAGCTGATTGAAGCGCTCTTTACGGCAGCGGCAGTTGGCCAGGTGATTGCTTTCAGGGCCAGCTTATCGGGCGCGGAAGGTGGCTGCCAGGCTGAATGCGGCAGCGCTGCCGGCATGGCTGCCGCCGCGCTGGTTGAACTGGCCGGAGGCTCGCCGCAGCAGGCGATTCATGCCTGCGCGCTGGCGATAAAAAGCATGTTGGGCCTCGTCTGCGATCCTGTAGCTGGGCTGGTTGAAGTACCCTGCGTTAAACGTAATGCCTTTAGCGCTGTTCAGGCACTGACCGCTGCTGATATGGCACTGGCTGACATAAAAAGTTTTATTCCGCCGGACGAAGTGCTGGACGCCATGAAATCTGTTGGGCTGATGATGCACCCAGACCTTAAAGAAACGGCCTGCGGCGGTCTGGCCGCCACACCAACGGGTAAGCTGAAGAAAAAAGAAATCTGGCAGTAACTGGCATACCAAGCACTGAATGGTCTTTGAACGAAAATAGCTTATTAGCAATCATATATGGCATTGCCAGGCGGTGTGAATCAGCCGGATTTCATCCGGTAGATGATATGCCGCAATCAGGATCAGAGGCACTCATCATCGCTGATGATATACAAAGGTTGAGCGCTTCTGAAACTATATATGTATCTTGTTTATTTTGTTAACATAGTAAGATCAACACCTATACATATCGCAGAAAGGAATGATTATATTTATGATAAAAATAACCATGATCGGCGCTGGCAGTATAATATTTTCCAGAAAGCTGATCCTAGACCTGCTGTCATTTCCAGACCTTACCAGCAGTACAATCTGTCTGATGGATATTAACAGCTATAGACTAGGTCTTATCACAACCTTCGCAGAGAAAATAGTAGCTCAAGAGAAGTTTAAAACTAAAATTGAGAGCACTACAGACCAGGCTCAAGCCTTGAAGGACGCTGATTTTGTAGTTACGATGATTCAAGCCGGGGGGCTGGAAGCATTTGAACATGATATTAATATTCCTTTAAAATACGGAGTGAAACAAGCCGTAGGGGATACCCTCGGACCAGGAGGCATTTTCCGTTTCTTAAGAACCGCGAATGCTTTTAATAGAATTGCCAAAGATATGGAAACCTTGTGCCCTAACGCTCTTTGGATTAACTATGTCAACCCCATGGCAATGAACTGCTGGTATGTGAACCGAATTTCAGATCTCAGTATGGTTGGATTATGCCACAGTGTCCAGTGGACCAGCCAGTTCATGTCTAAAATAATCGGTGCTCCCTATGATGAGGTTTCTTATCTTTCCGCGGGGATTAACCATATGGCATGGATTCTTAAATTCGAATGGAACTCGAAGGACGCTTATCCTTTGCTAAAAGAGAAGATAACTGATGAAGAAACATACATGAAAGATGTAACAAAATTCGAGTTTCTGGACAAGTTTGGCTATTATGTTACCGAGTCCAGCCTTCATATGTCGGAGTATGTTCCATATTTCCGGCAATTTGATCAATGGATAGATCGCATCCACATGAAGGGGACCTGGTGTGAGAACAGCAATGTCGGGACTTATCTGGAACGCTGCAAAAACCGTGCTGATACGTTTGAGTCTGATATGGAAAAACTTGTTCTGGAAGATGTAGTTGAGATCACCCGCAGCAATGAGTTCGGAAGCTATATAATTAATGCTATGGTGACAGGCCAGAGCACCGTTGTCTATGGAAATGTTCCAAATGCCAATCTGATAACCAATCTGCCAAAGGGATCTTGCGTTGAAGTACCCTGTCTGGTTGACAAAAACGGCGTTCAGCCAACGGTAGTGGGGGATTTGCCATTGCAGCTTGCGGCACTTAACCGGACTAATATCAATGTACAGGAACTGGCGGTTGAAGGAGCTGTGACTGGAAAAAAAGATTATATTTACCAGGCTGCGATACTCGATCCACTGACCGCGGCTATCCTGGATATGGATAGTACCAAAAATATGATTGATGAAATGTTTGAAGCACAAAAAAAGTGGCTGATAGAGCTTGAGTAAAGAATTAAGTCAATGGCCATCAGATGATCTTCATCGAAACGGCTCTTTAGTATTTATTCTCATAAAAACTTGATATCATCATGGAAGCAAGGCTTATCATAACGTCATATAAAGATATAAGATAAGCCAGAAGAAAAGATTCAGGAGGCACATCATTATGAGTGAGAATCAAAACGAAAAAAAGTATCTGCCAACGCTGGAATCAGTCAAAACGCATCAGGTGCCAGAATGGTATGAAGACTGCAAACTGGGTATTTTCATCCATTGGGGCGCTTATTCCGTACCGGCATATGCGTCGCCCACTGTTGAGCTTGGTGAAATGCCAATCGGAGAGGAATAGTTTTCCAATAATCCCTATTCTGAATGGTATCTTAACTCTCTTCGTATTGGCAAAGGACCTACATACGAGCATCACATGAAAAAGTACGGGAAAGACTTCCCCTATGAAAATTTCGCGGATATGTGGAAGGCTGAAAACTGGGATCCGGCGGCCTGGGCTAAGCTGTTTAAAGAAGCAGGCGCAGGCTATGTTATACCGGTTACCAAGCATCATGACGGATTGTGTCTATGGCCCAGTCAGTACACTGACTACCATACAGGCAAAAAAGGCCCGGGACGCGATATAGTGGGCGAACTGGGCGAGGCAGTCAGACAGGCAGACATGAAATATGGTCTGTATTACTCGGGCATCCTTGACTGGCGATATACCTATGACTCAATCACAGACTTGTTTGATCTGCAAAACCCGATGAACATCACAAACGCGTATGCTGACTATGCCTTCAACCAGGCTATGGAATTAATTGAAAAATATAAGCCATCAGTACTTTGGAACGATATCGGCTGGCCACGTAAGGGTCTTGAGGATTTACCAACCTTGTTTGCTCATTATTACAACACTGTGAAGGAAGGCGTTGTGAATGACCGCTGGAGCGATGTCTGGTGCGATTTTACCACGAAAGAGTATCAGCACGGTGAGATGACACTTAATAAAAAGTGGGAGCTATGCCGTGGTCTTGGCTTATCTTTTGCGTATAACCAGGAAGAAGATGAGACGCACTATATAGAACCTCGCAAACTGGTTACCCTGCTGATTGAAAGCGTTAGTCATAACGGCAATTTCCTGATTAATGTCGGACCTAAAGCAGATGGGACCATTCCAGAGGAGCAGCGTGTTCGTCTGGAATACCTGGGTGCCTGGATGAAGCGAAACGGTGAAGCGATTTATGGTACCAGACCTTATGAACGGCAGCAGGAACGCCTGGCAAAAGGTATAACCGTATTCTTTACCCGTAAAGAAAAAGATCTGTATCTGCTGTTTGATGATTGCCCGGCAGGAGAAACCAATATTGTTGTGCCTGGACTTGGCGCTGTCGCGGACCATACGCAGACGATCAGTCAAGTGAAAGGCACCTTTTCCCGGCAAGGTGATGATCTGCAGATAAACCTTTCCGGTGTTCCTGAAAAAGCGCCTGCCTGCGTTGTCTGCGCTAAAGGTGTTCTATAACAGGAGTCACCGCACACCGGAAACTGATGAAACACAAAATCTCTAATGCATCATCCAGCAAGAGACCTTGAAAACTGACTTAGCACTTTGACAGGGTAATGGTGGTTAGACTTTTCAGGTCTCTTTTAATGATGTATGATCAATATGTCATATGCGAACTGGGAGGATCAATCTATGTCAGTGCAAAGCCAACAGCTTAATCGCTGCCTTTATCTTGATCAGCATCATCATCTGTCACTGGTCAATGAGGCGATACCACAGCCAAAGCCGGACGAAGTACTTGTCGCCATCAAGGCGAACGGCATCTGCGGGTCAGATATCCATTTTTTCAAAGAAGGACGGCTGGGAAATTTTGTTGTTGACCGGCCCTATATACCTGGCCATGAAGCCAGCGGCGAAATCGCGGCCTGCGGGCAGCTGGTGAAAAATCTGTCGCCAGGTGACAAAGTTGTCATTGAGCCGGGCGTACCCTGCGGCCGGTGCGATATGTGCCGCGGTGGTCGGTATAATCTGTGTCCAGATGTCATTTTTTTATCAGCGCCGCCGATAAATGGTACTTTTTGTGATTATCTGACAATCAGAGCTGACGCTGTATTCAAAATGCCGGATCATTTGTCTTTTGCTGACGCGGCCATGGCAGAACCGGCCGCGGTCGCGATTCACGCAGTGAACCGGGCTTCATTCAAGCCGGGCGCTTCGGCGCTGATCTTAGGAGCCGGCCCCATTGGGCTGATGACCTTGCAGGCCTTCATGGCAGCTGGCGCAGGACAGGTTGACTGCCTCGACCTGCAGGAAAAAAGACTCACTGTGGCTGACAGCCTCGGAGCAGGTCGTTATGTTGCTGGCAGCGGTAAACGCTATGATGTTGTGTTTGACACTTCAGGATCAGCACAAGCATGCGCGTCACTTTTTTCGTATGCGAAGCCGGGTGCCTGTGTGGTTCAGGTAGGCTGGCCTGCAGGCAATGATGTAACCATGAATATCGCTGACTTTATTGAGAAGGAACTTGTGTATGTGGGGGTCAATCGCTACGCCAACGCATTTCCAGCCGCGATTCAGTGGCTCGCGGATGGCCGTATTAAAACAAAGCCGCTTCTGACGCACACTTTTTCACTGGAAGAGGCGCCTGAAGCGTTTAAAAAAGCGTCTGAGTCAGGTGATGTGATAAAAGCGATT
>SLMY01000096.1 GCA_007133255.1 Clostridiales bacterium | reverse complement strand
CAGGGCAACAAAAACGCGTTGTCGTTTGAAATTAATGGCAGCAAAGGAAGTGTCCGCTTCGCTTTAGAGCGCATAAACGAACTCGAGTACTTTAACGCTGAGGATCCTGATGACCAGAGCGGTTTTAAGGTTATTCAGACAAGTGAAGCAGCTCATCCTTATATGTCGGCCTGGTGGCCGGTTGGGCATGTGATTGGCTATGAGCATACATTTGTTCATGAAATGCATGAGTTCACCCAGGCGATCAGCCAGGATAAGGCAACTTCTCCTGATTTCGCCGATGGTGTAAAAGTATCGCAGGTTATTGAAGCGGTAGAGCGTTCAATCGAGAAAGGCCAGTGGATTCAGGTCAGCAGCCTGTAACCGTAAACACGCCATAATGATTATAGCGAGTTTTCGCCGTCAATGTTTCATTGGCGGCGAAATTGCTTTGGCTGGCAAAATTTCTTGAAATGCGCGCTCAATCCAGTATAATAAGGAGTTAATGAATAGCAATATGCGTTTTATGATAGTAGGAGGCTGAAGACTTGTACAAGATTATGAAAAAAACCGTGCTGAATCAGGCCGTTATTCTAATGGATGTTCTGGCACCGCCCATTGCGCGAAAAGCACAGCCCGGACAGTTCATCATTTTGCGTGTAAATGACGAAGGTGAGAGAATACCGCTGACCATCGCTGATTATGATCGTGATGCCGGAACGGTATCGATTATTTTCCAGCTGGTCGGCAAAACCACTCAGGTGCTCGCTGAGCTTGTTGAAGGTGACACGATCAAGGATTTTGTCGGCCCCCTGGGCAACGCGTCTCATCTTGAAGGATATAAGAAAGTCGCTGTTATTGGCGGCGGTCTGGGCGCTGCCATTGCCTGGCCGCAGGCGAAAAAACTGCATCAGCTGGGCACGAAAGTCGATATGATTGTCGGCTTCAGGAATAAAGACCTGATTATTCTTGAGGAAGAGATGCGCCAGGCCAGTGACAACCTGCTGATCGCGACCGACGACGGATCGAACGGCCGAAAAGGCTTTGTCACGGATGTTTTAAAACAGCAGATAGAGGCAGGCGTAAAATACGATCTGGTTATCGCGATCGGGCCTTTAATTATGATGAAATTTGTCTGTGCCCTGACAAAACCTTATAAAATAAAGACGGTTGTCAGTCTGAATCCGATTATGGTTGATGGCACCGGTATGTGCGGCGGCTGCCGGGTGACGGTTGGCGGCGAAACAAAGTTTGCCTGTGTTGACGGTCCTGAATTTGATGGCCATGAAGTTGACTTTGATGAGGCCATGAGGCGCCAGCTCATGTACAAGGACGCGGAGCAGATAACACTAGAGGCACATCGCTGCCGTCTGACAGGAGAGGTGAGAACGAGTGATTAACCGATCAACAGATAAAGTTAAAATGCCAGAACAGGATCCAGTTGAACGCCGTGGTAATTTCAGAGAGGTCGCGACGGGTTATACCGAAGAAATGGCTATTGAAGAGGCTAAACGCTGCCTGCAATGCAAGCATAAGCCCTGCATGGACGGCTGCCCGGTTCATGTCCAGATTCCGGAGTTTATTGATCTGGTAGCTGCCGGTGAGTTTAAAGCTGCCTATGAGATGATCACAGCGACCAACAGCCTGCCGGCTATCTGTGGCCGTGTTTGCCCGCAGGAAAATCAGTGCGAGGTGTTATGCGTCCGCGGCAAGAAAGGTGAGCCGGTCGCGATTGGCCGTCTGGAGCGTTTTGTCGCCGACTGGGCCATGGAAAACGATCCGCCTGTACTTGAACCGGCACCTTCTAATGACGTAAAAGTCGCTGTCATCGGCTCGGGACCTGCCGGTCTCGCTTGTGCCGGTGATCTGGCGAAACGTGGTTATCAGGTGACAATCTTTGAGGCTTTTCATACACCTGGCGGTGTGCTGATGTATGGTATTCCTGAATTTCGTCTGCCCAAGGCACTGGTTCAGGCAGAAATCGATCAGCTTCGCGAACAGGGTGTAGAGATTCAGACCAATATGGTCATTGGCAAAGTCTATGACCTGGAAGATCTAAAAAAAGAAGGCTATCAGGCTGTGTTTGTCGGCACAGGTGCCGGTCTGCCTGTTTTTCTGGGTGTTCCCGGTGAGAATCTCAACGGCGTGTATTCCGCGAATGAGTTTCTGACCCGTATCAACCTGATGAAGGCTTACGATTTTCCCAATTGCGATACACCCATTCGTGTCGGGCAGCATGTCGCTGTCATTGGCGGCGGTAATGTGGCGATGGACGCGGCCCGAAGCGCCAAACGACTTGGCGCGCGGGAAGTCAGTATAATCTATCGCCGTTCTGAGGCTGAGCTTCCGGCTAGAGATGAAGAAATAGAGCATGCGAAGGAAGAAGGCATCAATTTCTGTCTGCTGCATAACCCGATTCGGATTATTGGCAATGATGAGGGCTGGGTGACTGGTATCGAATGCCTTAAAATGAAACTGGGTGAGCCAGACGCCTCTGGACGCAGACGTCCTATCGCTATACCCGGATCGGAAACCGTGATTGATCTGGAAACTGTTATTGTCGCGATTGGCCAGAGCCCGAACCCGCTCATAAAAAACACAACTCCCGATCTGGAAACACAGGCCTGGGGCGGCATTGTCGCGGACGACACGACTATGGCTACATCTAAAGAAGGTGTTTTTGCCGGCGGTGATGTTGTAACAGGCGCCGCTACAGTGATTCTGGCTATGGGTGCCGGCAAGCAGGCAGCTGAAGCGATCGATGCCTATCTGCAGGGCAAACCTTTAAGTCCGGAACATCCGGCAGTGGTGTTTGGCGTTAATCCGGTCGATCTTTAAGAAGATCGATCTCAACATGGAAAAGGACTTATTGAGGCTTAATAAGCCCCGGCATTCATCAGAAGACGCCAGGATTGAAGCAGGTTAAAGGAGCGGGCACTGTATCATCAAATTGTAAGAAGCGGTCACAGTGTTATTAAATCGTAAGAAGCAGTCACTGCAGCATCAAATCGTGCGTTTATAGCATTCAAGAAGAAGCGGTCATTCATAACGAATGATCGCTTCTTTTTAAGGTTACGGTGTTGTGTCATAGTTTATTGTTGTGGTTTATAGTCGTGAGATCGCGACGCTTGACCCGCGGTTATTCAACAGGAAAAACAGTGTTTGACTCACTGTTTTAAGTCAAACCGGTTGACGCGGCCAAAATAAAGCATCATAATAAAAATATACTTTCGAAACAACGTTACATATAAAGAAACCAAATAAGCGAAGGAGGCGCAGGATATGAATAAAAAACAGGTTCTGGATAAAATTGAGCGCAGCGGTCTTGTCGCGGTGGTGAGAGCGGAATCAGCCGACCAGGCGATGAGGATAACAGAAGCTTGCATTGAAGGCGGTGTTGCCGCGATTGAGCTGACGTATACGGTTCCGGGCGCGACGGCCATCATTGAAGCGCTGACCAGCCGATATCGTCCTGAAGACATTATTGTCGGTGCCGGTACTGTTCTGGACCCGGTAACGGCCAGAATGGCGATTATGGCAGGTGCCCTCTATGTTGTCAGCCCCTGCCTGGATGAAGACGTGGTGCGCATGTGCCAGACTTATCAGATAGCGACAATGCCCGGCGCGATGACCATCCGGGAAATGGTTGATGTCATGCGCTGCGGCGGTGATGTGATTAAACTTTTCCCCGGTGACCTGTTTGGACCCTCGATGATTAAAACCGTTAAAGGCCCGCTGCCGCAGGCAAGGATCATGCCGACCGGCGGTGTGTCAGTCGAAAACGCTGCCCAGTGGATTGAAGCTGGCGCCGTGGCGCTTGGTGCCGGCAGTTCTCTGACCGGAAGCGCTAAAACAGGCGATTATGGCAAGATAACAGAAACCGCGAAAGCTTTCATTGAGCAGATACAAAAAGCACGTGGTTGAGAAAGCAGGCGATTGGCATGAGTGAACCGATTCTGCAAACGGTTGACAGAGCGCTTACCTTAATCGAAATTCTGGCGCATCATCCTGAAGGTATGCGGGCGAATGAGCTGGTAAAGGTGATGAATCTGAACAAGGTGACGATTCACAGATTACTCAGTACATTGGCGGCGCGCGGCTTTATTGAGCGGTGCAGTGACGGCCTGCACTGGCAGCTGGGACTGAAGGTGATTGAACTTGGCAGCATGCGGCTCAACAGCCTGGAGTTGAAAACCGAAGCACAGCCTTATCTGCGCCAGATGGTGCAGCAGATTGGCCAGCCGGCCCATCTGGCTATTCGTGACCAGAACGAAATTGTTTATCTCGAGAAAATTGAGACAGTGCAGTCGATGCGCATGTATTCACAGATCGGCAAAAGAAGCCCGGTTTATTCTACGGCTTTAGGCAAAGCGCTTCTGACGGGTCTATCTGAAGCTGAGTTAACAGCCTTTGTGGGCGCGCTGGAGTTGAAAGCTTTTACGAAGCAGACACTGACCGATCCTGATCAGCTGATTGATGAAATAACAGCAGCGAAGCGGCGAGGCTACGCGACCGATAACGAGGAGAATGAGCCAGGTGTTTTTTGTCTGGCCGTGCCCATATTTGATTATCGTGAACAGGTGATCGCCGCGATCAGCACAGCTGGCGCGAAGTGTGATTTTCTGGAAGACAGCCATCATCCGCTGATCGGCCTGGTTCAGCAGACAGCCGCGGCTATTTCCAAACGAATGGGCTGGCCGGGCTGAGCAGCATGTGTCTGGAAGACAGCCTGGCGAACCGTCAAAAAAGGATAGACAGCCATATAATAAAAGCGATAACAAAAAAGCAAAAGAAACAAGAAAAACAACACAAAATAGAACAGGAGGACACTATGACAAAAAAATGCGTAACGTTTGGTGAAATCATGCTGAGAATGAAAGCGCCTGACCATGAAAGACTGGGGCAGTCAGGCCGGCTTGAGATGACATACGGCGGCGGTGAAGCGAATGTAGCT
>SLMY01000218.1 GCA_007133255.1 Clostridiales bacterium | reverse complement strand
TATAATAATATATCAGCCGGTTCATGTAAATCAGAAAGTTCACCCTCTGGTGATTGAATCCAGGTTTCTATATCTTCCGCAAGCGTTAACAGAAGCTTTAACTGAGCAATCATATTCTTTCAACCGGAACAGCCGCTGAATTTATTCGAGTGTCTAGATTAATCCACTGCTGTGCATAATAGTTCTTAACTTCTCAATTTCATCTTTTTCCAATGATCTGATCGGCGCGTAGCAAGGTCCCGCGTCCAGACCCAGCAAAGACAGTCCTGCCTTGATCACAGCCGGGAAAGTGCCGATCGTAAAGGCTATGCGCAGCGGCGCGATTTTATACTGCAGCGCTCTGGCCTGCTCATGATCGCCTGCGATAAAGTGATTGTAGATATCGGCACACAGGCGTGGCGCGATATTGGCACAGGCCGCGATGGCACCGGCAGCCCCGTAACACAGTGATGCGTAAATCAGGGTGTCGCGTCCCATCAGTACATGAAAATCCTGCCCTTGTGTTAACCGGATATATTCTTCCGTATTGGTCAGATCACCTGTACTGTCTTTAATACCGATGATATTCTCAATATTTGCCAGCCGGGCAGCCGTTTCAGGTTTGATATCAACTCCGGTTTTCGGTTTATTGTTATATAAGATGATCGGCAGATCAGTTTCCGCGGCAATACGAACGTAATGCTCGTATAAATCATCCTGTGAAGGTGAGATAAACATCGGGGTTAATACGGAAAGGGCATCGACATGACTTGCCTGGGCAATCCTGACCAGGTTAATAGCACCTCTGGTTGTGATATGATTCACACCGGCATACACTGGAACACGTCCGCGAATCTGATCGACTGTGGTTTCCAGGATCGACTGGTACTCAAATTCTGTAAGCGCGTAAAACTCACCAGTCGTACCGACGGGGAAAACTCCGTGAACACCCTCACTGACTAAAAAATCAAGCAGCTTGCGAAGTGCCGGGTTATTAACCTGCTCATTGTCTGTCAAAGGTGTAATAACCGGTGGAATGACGCCTCGGGGAGTAAATGATTTTTGCTTCATAGCTTTCAGAGTTCGGAAACCCGTGACTTCAGTCATAGGAGGAGAACTCCGTTACACCACCTTTCTTTCGATCAATAATGATTCTCAATAGTTTTGGTTTTTTCTGCTGCACTACGGCGATTAACTGTTCTGTTTAACCTGCGCAAGCGAAATTTGGTTGCTCTTCTGGCGCAGACGAATCATTCCCGGTTGCTGAACAAAACCTGTATAAACAAACGAAAGTCTTTTAGCGCCGCGGTCTCAACGGACCAGGCAAGGCTTTTTTCGCTCAAACTGCCAGCCGGGGATCAGATACTGCATGCCGATACTGTCGTCACGGCCACCCAGGCATTGTTCCATGTACAGCTGGTTGGCAGCCTCAATTTGCTGCCGGTCAATTTCGATCCCCAGGCCTGGCTTATCCGGCAAAGCGATCATCCCCTGTTCAATCCTCAGCGGTTTTTTTGTCAGGCGTTCAATGCCTTCCTGCCATATCCAATGTGTATCAATCGCCGTAATCGATCCGGGAACAGCTGCCGCTGTCTGGACACACATAGCCAAAGATATGTCAAAATGATTGTTTGAATGAGATCCCCAGACCAGACCAAACTCATCGCACATCTGGCCAACCCTTACAGAACCTTCCATCGTCCAGAAATGAGGATCAGCCAGGGGAATATCAACAGCATGCAGCGCAATCGCATGACTCATTTGGCGCCAGTCAGTCGCGATCATGTTCGTCGCGGTTGGTAAATGAGTCGCTTTGCGAAAGTCGGCCAGAATCTCCCGGCCAGAATAATCACCTTCAGCTCCGCAGGGGTCTTCACAATAAGTCAAAACATGTCTTTTATCGCTGCACAGCTCAATGGCCTCCCGCAGGGACCATGCGCCATTAGGGTCAATCGTTATCCGGGCATCCGGGAAATGCTCTTTCAGGGCACAGACTGCCTTCATTTCCTCAATCCCGCTGAGCACGCCGCCCTTTAGCTTGAAATCAGCAAAGCCATATCGCTGCTGCGCGGCCCGGGCCAGTTCGACAATCGCTTCCGGCGTTAAAGCCTGCTCATGACGCAGTGCCAGCCAGCGATCCTCATTATCCGGGTCAGAATAATATGGCAGGTCAGTCCTGCGCCGATCACCAACATAAAACAGATAACCCAACGCTTTAATTTTATCCCGCTGAATACCTTCACCAAGCAGGGCGGCGACAGGAACTTCGAGGTATTTGCCCAGCAAGTCAAGCATGGCTGCTTCTATAGCTGTAACCACATGAATCGTCGTCCGCAGATCGTACGTCTGGTGGCCGCGGCCGGATGTGTCCTGCCCGGCAAACGTTTTTTTAACTTTTGACATGACATTTTTATACATGCCAATTGGCTGTCCAACAACATACTGCTCGGAACGTTCCAGCGTCTGGGAGATTTTTTGTCCTCCGGGTACTTCACCTACACCCTGATTACCGCTGCTGTCGGTAAGAATAAGGATATTACGGGTAAAAAAAGGAGCATGCGCGCCACTCAGGTTCAACAGCATGCTGTCTTTGCCAGCAACAGGAAATACTTCCATCTTTTCAACTACAGGTGTTTTCAGCATATTGACCAGCCTTTCTGCCAGAAACTTCACAGTCACCAATGTTTTGTTTTCAGTATAGCATAAGAACCAACCTCTATTGCCACCCCTGTAACGCGGGATCAGGCTCGTTTTTGCTAAAGCCATCTGGTTGTCAGCCCCGCGCCTGCAGGCAATGTTTTGTGGCTTAAACGGGGCTTATTGATAAGTTGACACGGGACTTTTTAATAAGTTGACGTAGAATCTGGAAAATTTCAAATGATCTGGAACAAAACTATTTAACTTTCGTCTATATAGTGTTGCATTCAGTATTGACATTATGCTTATATAATATTATTATCACTACTGTACATTAATTAATAGTTATAAGCAGTTGGCTTTACTGGAAAAAATCTATTAACATTGAAAGGGGCTTTGCCATGAACATTCAGTTCAAGAAAGGTGTACTGGAATTATGTGTTTTATCAATGCTGATGCGAATGGATCAGTATGGATATGAACTGGCCAGTACTTTGTCGCAGTCAATTGAGATTGCGGATGGCAGCCTGTATCCCATCCTGCGAAAACTCGCGGCAGATGGACAGGTAACAACGTATCTTCGTGAATCAACCGGAGGACCGCCGCGCAAGTATTACTCAATAACAGCTTATGGCCGGCAGATCCACACACAACTTCTTAAGGAGTGGCAACATTTTTCCGCGTCTGTAAACGCGATAACAGGGGGAAGGGCATATGAATAAAGATCAGTTTCTCTATCAGCTGCAACAGGCACTGCGTCCGCTTGATCCAGAGCTGACAAAAGAAATCCTGGCCGATTTTGAAGAACACTTTGCTAATGGACTGCAGCAAAGCCGTTCCGAGGAAGAGCTATCTAAAGAACTGGGAGACCCGGCGCAAATCGCCAAAGAGTATAAAGACAGCATCGCCGACGGGCAGCAGCATCAGGATATCCGGTCCAGCTGGCAGGAAAACTGGCAGCGACCCGACACAATGACACCTGAAGCCCGGCATCAGACTGCGCTTCAGCCAGATTCAACCAGCTGGCAGCATGGTTCCGAACCCGATACCGCTTCAGATGGAAGCGGTACAAAAGCCTGGACCGCGCAAGATCATCAAAACGCCGGTCAGGGCATAAACGAAGGTACGCTTGTGCTGGTCATCGTATTGAATTTATTCATTGCTTTACCAGTGGTCCTGTCACTGATCAGTGTCCTCTTTGGCTTCTGGGCCGCGGCGGGCGGCATTGGCATCGCCGGCCTGGCTTTATTCGCGGTGGCGATCCTTGAAGCCGGTATCATAGGACTCATCCTTTTCCTTTTTGGTCTGTCGCTGGTGGCACTGGCTGTAATCGGCTTGATTCTGATGGTCTATCTGACTAAAGGTTTTGTCTACCTGCTGCGCCAATATTTTATCTGGAACAGGAATCTTGTTAAAGGAGGCGCGGCGATATGAAAAAACCAGTTATTATCATTTTAATTATCAGTCTCATTGTCTTTGTCACTTCACTGACAGCGGCAATCACGTTAACCATGCGGACAGTCGGCTGGGAAGATCTGGGCAATGTAAGCCGTCTGGCCCAGAATATTGACAATCTGGCCGGCGGCAGCTGGTTTAATCTGCCAATTGGATCGTCTGTGTCTCATTCAATAGACCAGATCCACGAAGTCAATCCTCAGGGCATTAGTGAAATACATATATCCGGCCTGTCTGAGTCTATCCGGGTCAGCAGCGGTATGGATCAGATAAGCGGCCGTCTGGAAGGTTCGTACAGAACTCGCGGCGCTCAGGTAGAATGGGAAGCCAGAACCGATGGAACGATCTTGCACCTGAATGTGAAGTATCCTCGATATGGCCTGCAGTTGAGCCAGTTGAATATCCATGTAGGCATCCCTGAACAATTTACCGGAATTGTCAAAGTCAATACCTTGTCAGGCAACTCCCGAGTGGATGTTGACGTAACCGAACGCATAACCGCTTTTTATCTAGACAGTCTGTCTGGCGGTTTGAAAATGGAACAGGGCGGCGAAACCGATATCTTCTTCTCTACACTGTCAGGATCTGTTGAAATCAGCGGCCTGAGCGGCAAAGTGTCAGGTGAGACGATGTCCGGCGGCGTTAATATTGAACTGGACAGTTTGAAAACATTTGAAGTTGAAACGCTTTCCGGTGATATCGAGCTGGCACTGCCGGCCACATCTAACGCTGACATTGATTTTTCTACCTTATCAGGGTCTTTTGATTCACAAAACCTGACTGTGGAAACCATCCGTCAGGAACGAAGGCATCTGCTGGCTAAACTGAACCAGGGCGGCCAGAAGATAGAGGCCGAAACAATGTCCGG
>SLMY01000003.1 GCA_007133255.1 Clostridiales bacterium | reverse complement strand
GAAATATCTTGCAGCATTAGGCCTGGATGAACGAGCTTACACTGATCCGGCCTCCAGACCAAAAACCAAGCCAATATATACTCCCAGTTCAGGTCTGTAGGGGTGCGGAATGTGGGGTACACGCAAGAAAGTTTTCATCTATAAACGATACATTGATGTGTTTAGTAAGGACTAATACAGGCGGTTGATTTTGTGCCCAGATAATCACCGGTCAAATTGAGATGCTCCCATTCTAGCGGTGACAAGTGGGATAGGAGTAGAGTGCGGTTGATCAAGAACTTGATATTATCAATATTCATCAACAAAAAAATCTGGGATATCTACCGGAGCAAGTTGATGAGCAAACACTAGGGATGGGGATTTATAAACTCGGATCTTTTCTTACATAAATTAGACTTGCCATTGCTTAGGTATTCATTTAATTTAGCCTGAACACTGGCTCCAGATGATTGATGACTGATTTTACGATATAATTGCCATATGATAGGAGGGTGCAAAGGATGAAAAAAATTATCGTTGAAGTTTGCGCCGGAACGCACTGTACAATGATGGGATCAATGGATATTATGGATGCGATCGCCAGTCTGGATGATGAACAGCTGGGACTTGACAGCCAATGTTCGATAGAAGTCAAAGCGATTCCCTGTAAAGGAACATGTGAACATGGCAAGCGTTCACCCTATGTTTTTATTGATGGAGAACTGATTGAGAACGCGGACAGTTCTTCGGTTATGTCGAAGATTATTGAGCTTGTTCAACAAAAGACTAAGTAACTCCAGCATAGACTAGTATATTGATTGAGGTTTGTATGAGAGGATTATTTACATCCATCACCAAAATCAGACGTCAGGTTTTCGCGGAAATCGCGCGTTTTTCATATGAGCGAGATATGTCGGCGTTCGATTTCAGTCCGCTCTATGAAACACCTTATGTCATTATTCCTGGCGAAGTGCCTCAATATCGCGAAAGTGTTTTTAAAGAGCGAGCCATTATCAAGGAACGGGTTCGAATGGGTATGGGACTGCCGCGCAGGCCGGCGGATGAGCATCGGCCTTATACTGACGGTATGCGTGACGCCGCGAATCCTGATTACTTGATTCAGGAGCCTCTGGTCAGCGTTATTCCTTTCGCCTGTGAAGCCTGCCCGACAAATCGATTTGAGGTCACGAAGCATTGCCGGAAATGCCTGGCTCATCCATGTTCAATTGTCTGTCCGGTTAAAGCGATCACGATTGGTAAAACACAAGCAGTCATCGATCAGGATAAATGTATCAAATGTGGTCGCTGTGTCAGTGCCTGCCCCTATCAGTCAATAATCCAGTTCGGGCGTCCTTGTGCCGAAGCCTGCGGCGCTGACGCGATTGACAGTGACGACCTGGGGCGCGCTGTGATCAATCAGGATAAATGTGTTGCCTGCGGTTTATGCATGGTCAGCTGTCCTTTCGCGGCCATTTCTGATAAGTCAGAAATATTTCAGGTCATAACCGCTATTCGCCAGGGCCGAAAAGTGTTCGCGGAAATCGCGCCTTCTTTTACCGGCCAGTTCGGACCCCTGGCGACACCGGGTAAAGTAGTGTCCGGACTTAAAAAACTCGGTTTTGCTGACGTGATAGAAGTTGGACTCGGCGCTGATATAAGCTCCCTTCATGAGGCTGAATATTTTCTGAAACATGTTCCGGAAAAGCAACCTTATCTGGGTACCAGCTGTTGTCCTTCTTGGGAAGAATTCGCTGTAAGTATTGTGCCGGATCAGGCTGGCTGCATCGCGAGTTCGCATACACCCATGGTCGCGACCGCGAAACGTGTAAAGGATCAGCATCCAGACGCGTTCGTTGTCTTCATAGGGCCTTGTATCGCCAAAAAGCGTGAGGCGATGGAACCTGTGGTTCATCCCTTTGTTGATTATGTTCTTACTTTTGAAGAACTGATGGGCATGTTCAGCGCACGTAATGTTGAGCTAAGTGATCTGGAAGATGTGCCGGTAAAAACAATGGCATCTGCTGATGGTCGCTCATACGCGGCCGCTGGCGGCGTCGCGCATGCTATTACGCAGGCTGCCCGAAACATACGGTCTGATGCTAAAATACCTGTATTGAAGGCTGACAACCTGCGTGACTGTAAAAAAATGCTGCTGCTGGCGAAAGCCGGCAAAGCTGACGGTCATCTGCTTGAGGGTATGGCCTGTCCTGGCGGCTGCATTGGCGGACCGGGTACATTGACACCTCTGAAAAGAGCGGACAGCGCTGTCCAGGCATTTGCCAGCGAGTCGGCATTTGAACACGCGCAGGATAATCCCAACACAACCGACTGACTTAACACGTTGATTATGTAACGCACGTTACAATATTGAACGTTTAAAGAACCCATGACTTCATGGCAGTTTTCTCGTTCACGAATCTTTGCGTCTGACACCTGTCACACACTTCACAGCGAATAAAACAGCTCTCATATCGCTTCAACTTAAGCACTGCCCCCTGTCAGGAACAGCCAGCTGCTGTATGAATCATAATCCTGACATATTTGGCTTATATATTGAGTATACGGCATAACGGTACAGTTTGCTGAACAATCAATATACAAGTAAGAAAGGGGTATGGATTATGTTTATACCATTACTATTGGTAATTGGCCTGGCGGTCTATCTGCTCTGGGATCATCCCAATAAAGGCAGATTGACAGTATCTGGACACAACAAGGATGAAGCCATTGAACTGCTTAAGCGAAGGTACATCAATGGTGAAATTGATGAAGAGACATACGAGAAGATGAGAAGAACAATTAATGAGTGAGGTGTTTTGTCATGTTTTTTGGCAGAGGTTATAATGGAATAGATCATTGTTTTGAAAGATTCGGGATCATGCCCGGCGGCAGCTGGCTGTTTCTGATCTATCTGGCGGTGATAGTAATTACAATTACAGTTGTTTTACTGGTTAATAGAAACAAGCGTGGTCAGTCCGTGAACACCCTTGACAGCAGAGCGATAGATGAACTGAAGCTGTTGTACGCAAGAGGTGAGATTTCCGAAGAAGAGTACATGAAAAGAAAAAATTTCCTGAGTAAATAGGAAGCTTGGCAGCGGATCGTCAATCGTGATCGATCATCATGGGTCTTTAATCGGAAAAATGAGGTCATATGTGAAATATCAGATACTGGTTGTTGAGGACCAGGCAGAAATAAGACATGTAGTGGCAAAATACCTTGAAAAAGAAGGTTATATTGTCCACGCCGCTAAGGATGGGTTTGAAGCGCTGACCCTTTTTGGCGGCAACACGATTCATCTGGTCCTTCTCGATATCATGATGCCCGGCATAGACGGATTTGAGGTCTTGAATAAAATGCGACAAATCTCTGAAGTTCCGGTCATCATGCTGACAGCCAGACAGTCGGAAGTTGATCGGGTCAGAGGCTTTAAGACCGGCGTTGATGATTACGTTATCAAGCCGTTCAGCACCAAAGAGTTAGTGCTGAGAATCGGGCGGCTGATCAAGCGCGTTTATCATGACGAGGAAGAAATCGTTTATCAATGCGATAATCTGCGGCTTCACACCACCAGCATGAGACTGTTCAGAGACAGTGAGGAGATTAATCTTACCACTGCTGAATATTACCTGCTCCATGCCTTTTTCAGGCATCAGGGGCAGGTTTTAAGTCGCGAGCAATTAATTGAGCTGGCTTTTGGACATGAATATGAGGGTTATGATCGAAATGTTGACAGCTACATCAAAAGAATCCGCCAGAAGATTGAGACGGATCCCGCTCATCCTCAGATGCTGATCACAAAGTACGGCGCGGGTTATGTGTTTGGAGGTGCTTGATTCATGTCAGTTACGCGGCAGTGGATGCTGGTTTTGATTCTGACGGCCGCGATATCAGTCGCTGTCCACAGCCTGGTTTTGAGCACCCTGATTAATCGCTATTACACTTCATACTCTACAGAAAGCTATCATGAGCATGTATCCCAGCTGGCCGACTTCTCAGAAAAAGTACTCACCGAAACAAGCTACACCGAAACACAGCTTGAAATGCATTTTGAAACACACCTGACTGACTCGATTAACCGAATCAGGCTTTATAACGAAACCGGCCATCTTCTGGTTGATGTCCAGTCTGATGCTAGCCAGCTCCCTGAAAGGATGAATCGCGGCATGATGGGCAGTATGATGGGCAACTTGACTGAAGAGACAGAAGCTATTGATATTGTCGGAAACAGTGAAATCGCTGGTCAATTGTTGATCACAAAGATCAGTTCGTTTGGCAATACCATGGCCGGCAGGATGTTTACTGTCTCACTGATCGGAAACAGCCTGATATCTTTTGTTCTGGTTTTCATCCTGATTCTTATTGTAGGTATTTATATCAGCAGAAAAATGAGCCGTGATTTAAAACTAACCGCAAAGCAGGCGGTCGATATAGACTCGGGAAATAAACAAGTAGTCGTTTCGTCGCGCATCTGGGAAATAAGAACCATCCAGCAAAGCCTGGAAGAATTGCAGACACGGCTCAAATTAAGACAGACCAGCCGTAAAAAGCTGGTTGATGAGTTAATCCATCAAACCAGAACACCGCTGACTATCCTTAGAACGCATCTGGAAGGTCTTGCCGACGGTGTTCTTCAGCTTACACCTGAGGAAATAAAAACATGTGAAGCGCAAATTGAAAATTTGACAGCCATGATAACCAATATCAGCAGCATGATTGACGCGGACAAAGATATTGAGCAAATCCATATTGAGCAGATTGAATTGAGGCAGCTGCTCAAACAGATTACCGATGGACTTAAAATACAATTTGATAAAAAGAACATCCAGCTTGATCTTTTTGAGCAGGTAAGAATAGAAATTAAAACTGACCGATATAAATTGAGCCAGGCAATTTACAATCTTTTGACAAACGCGTATAAATTCAGCGCGCCCGGCGGAAAGGTAACGGTAGACTGTAAACGAGTTGAT
>SLMY01000259.1 GCA_007133255.1 Clostridiales bacterium | reverse complement strand
GTGTGTCCTCCGCTAACGTTTGTGTGTCTGCCAGGCATCATGCGGCGTACAGGCTGCATCAAATTTATAACTTCATCGCGATTTTCAGTCGCTCAATTTCAACCGGTGGTAGATTTTTTTCCCTTTGCGCAAAATCAAGTCACCTTGTTTGAAATCATCAATTTTCAAAGCATGATTGAAATCACTGACTTTATCATCGTTCAGACTGATACCATTTTGTTTGATCAGACGGCGGCCTTCACCTTTCGATGGAATCAGCCCTGCCTCCAGCATAATATCAAGCAGCAAAACACCCTTCTCCAGCTTTGCCGGGTCAAGGACAGTTTCCGGCATGTTTTCTGACACACCTGCCCCTTCAAAAAGCTCTTGCGCCTGCTTTTGAACCGCGTTCGCGGTATCAGAACCGTGAACGATCCGGGTGACTTCGTATGCCAGCCTTTTCTTGCCGAGATTGATCTGCTCATCCTCTAGTTCTGCATACTCCTTGATTTCCTCGAGACTCATAAAAGTCAGTATCTTCATGCAGTTAATCACGTCCGCGTCATCAATATTTCGCCAGTACTGGTAAAAATCAAACGGGCTGGTTTTTTCCGCGTCCAGCCAGACCGCGCCGCTGGCTGTTTTCCCCATCTTTGTACCCGCGCTGGTTGTGAGCAGTTTAAATGTCATGCCAAAGGCGTTTTTCTGATCTTTACGCCTGACCAGTTCCGTGCCGGCGAGAATATTCGACCACTGATCATCGCCGCCTAACTGAAGCAGACAGTCATAGCGTCTGGAAAGAACAAGGAAATCGTATGCCTGCATCAGCATATAGTTGAACTCAAGAAAGGAAAGTCCTTTCTCCAGTCTCTGCTTAAAACATTCGGCTGTCAGCATTCTGTTGACAGAAAAATGAGCGCCTATATCCCGCAGAAAGCTGACATAATTTAAATCGAGCAGCCAATCGGCGTTATCAACCATTAACGCCTTGCCTTCTGAAAAGTCGAGCAGAATTTTCATCTGATTTCTGAAACGGTTTACATTGTTCTTAATACTGTCGGTCGTCAGTACCTGGCGCAGATCTGATCTTCCGGAAGGATCACCAATCATACCGGTTCCGCCGCCCAGCAAAGCGATCGGTCTGTGACCTGCTTTTTGCATATGCGCCATCACCATCATCTGAACAAAATGGCCAACATGCAGGCTGTCGGCTGTTGGATCAAACCCTATATAAAAAGTAGCACCTGGTTTTCCCAGCAAATCACGCACTTCATTTTCGTGGGTTACTTGCGCCAGGTAACCGCGGTTTTTTAATGTGTCAAACACATTTTCTGACATTATGTGCCACACCCTTTCTTCTGGCCGGACAGTGCTGAAACAACTGGCAGACAGTTTTTCGGATCATTTTATCGCATATCGTCCAGGCTGTCAAAGCTGAATGGCCCGTGTTCTAAAATCCTGACCGCTGCTTTCACCAGCCTGCAGATACCACAGGTCAGTCGCGGCAAGGTCAAGCTCAGACATACGGACAAGTGCCTGATTAGAGCCATGTTCGAGAAAATCTGACGCGTTCATAATCAGTGGCCTGCGTGCCAGTTTTCGCATCAGCTTCAGCAGATGACGTCCCTTCTTGCTAAAGCCCAACACCCGAATATACTGTGGGCCTCCCGCTTCATCAAAAGAGACCAGATCTGCCTTTTGCAGGCCGGCTATCGCGGCTGTGGACGCGCGGCTAACCCTTGACACTGGAAATCTTCTGGATGACGCCTGCTGATATAAACTGGATAGCCTTGTTATATGGCTGCCGGGCTGCGGTCTGGCCGCAGCTGCTTTCAGTCTGCGATTGAGGCCTTCAGCCATGCCGGGAATCAGTTCAGAAGACGAATCAGATACTGATCTGAAAAAACTTATCACAGACGCGGCGAAGGACTCTGTAAAAAGAGGGCCAGGACCTTGTTGTATGGCTTCCAGCAGGATTGATAGTGAAGCACTTGGCATGTGTCCTTGAAGCTGCCGCAGTAAGCTAATCATGGCCAAAGGCTCTTCATCCGGATGCCATGCGGGATTTAAATACCGTGATACAAGATACCTGATAGCTGAAGCGCTGGCCCGGGTCTGCTCAGCGGACCATCGCTGATCACGGTAAGCCTGGCCCGAGCGCTTAATGGTTACGGGCAGAAGCTGATGACCGGGCAATCGTCTCAGCGCTTTTAGATACTCTACGGCCAGAATATTATTCGATAAGGCCAGCTCAGAGGCCAGATCCGGATCGCCAAGAATCTGAGCCGCCGCTTTCTGCCTCGCGGCCGCGAAAGAGAGTCCTTGCTTTAAATTGCTTTTCAGCTGCTCCTTAAAACTTTCCGGTTCATCTGCCAGCAGTTCTGCCAGACGGTTCAACTGGACAAGTGATCCTGATTCGCTGCCGAAAACAAGAGTCGCTTTCAGACCTGTCGCGTGCAGCAGCTGAACACCGCCCGCCGCGAATCGCTCCGCGCTGGCCGCCGCGTAGGCAAAGGGCAGTTCCAGAACCAGGTCAACATCACAGGCAAGGGCTGCTTTTGTTCTAGTCCATTTGTCAAGCAGAGCTGGTTCGCCACGCTGTGTAAAACAACCGCTCATCGCGGCAATAACCGCGCTGTCGCTGCCGATTTTTTGCTTCGCTTCCCTGATCTGAAAAGCATGCCCGCTGTGAAAAGGATTGTATTCAGCTATGATCGCAATTGTTTTCATGAAATGATTATAGCACGCCTTTCGTGTTCTGAATCTGTTTTTCCAGGCAGGAATTTCGAAAAGTAATAGTATGTAAACACTTTCGTTTTCTGATAGAATGATGAATGACTTGAAGACAGAATGATGAATAACAGGTGCATGACTCTTTATTTTATGGCTGGAGTCCTGATTTTGGAGTAAAGCGATGGCCGCTCAGATCTACGCATATAAAAAAAAGAAGAATAAGATGTTATTTCTTGCTGCCGGCCTCGGTGTGCTTCTTTTACTTCTGGCGGCTTTTTTTATCTGGAAATTGCTCAGAACAGACAATCAGGAAAATCTTCTGACCTTTTCTTTTCCAGGCGCGGTCAATCAGACATCAATCAATCTGTATCAAGATGATGAGGCTGCCCGAAATTTATATGAACGAGTCGAGTCACTGCTTTTCAGTGAGTCCGGGCAGACTTGGAATAGCTGGTATCAACTTGAGGCAAGACTAGGTGAGCCGCCTGCGAGGCTATCAGAAGAGATACTTGTTTCTGACCAGCTGTTGTATGGGCAGTATCTTTTGGAAAAACAGGACAGACGCTCTTTTACGGCCTGGTGGGAGGCTTTTGAGATTACTTTTCTGCAAATGGAAGAAACTGAAAATGACGCGCCGGATACAGCCGGATATCAGTTGAACACGCAGTCAGTTCAGGATGCTTTTCGTCTGCTGCGAGTCCTTGGTCAAAGCTGTACTTTATGGCCGGACCGATCAAGACAGGAAAAATTTTTCACCTTGTCAGATAATCTGCTTGCTTCTTTCGAGACTGGATTTCCGGCTGATATTGAGGTGTCGGTACCTACACCCGAACCCACTTTAGATCCGGCCGCGTCCCCTACACCCAGGCCAACAGACCAGCCAGTACCTGATCCATCAGACCAGCCAAGGCGTGAAGCCCTCAGTTTATCCAGTCTTGATCTTTTCACAATGAAAACACTTGCCGAAACGGATGAACACTGGCAAGCCTTATATGATCGGTCACTGGCTCTTGTGCTGAACGGTTATCTGCATGACGACCTGCCATTGTTCGCGCTCGCCTGGGACCCTGAAACAGATAGCTACCTTAGATTTAGCGGTGACGCGGCAGGTGTTAACCTTGAGGCTTCCTTAATGACTTTGCTTTATCTTGCTGAAACCGGACAGGCGCCTCAGCGAAGTCTGGCCTGGCTTCGAAGCGAGCTGATAAACAGGCGTGCTTTATATACCGCATATGATATTGTTCAAGGTGTCCCGGCCAATCAGAATGAATCAATTCTTTCATACGCGCTGGCGGCGCGTATCGCCAGGATAACTGATGACCAGATTCTATACGACCAGGCAATTGAGAAGTTGCTTTGGCATCGCGCTACCAGTCCGACAAGTGAAGCGCTGTCCGCGATTTTTGAGGTTTTCGGGCAGGATGAGGCAACTGGACAAGAACTGATTCGGGTTCGGGCAGATCATAATTTATGGGCGATGCTGAGTCTGGATTAACCCGCTCGCGAAGCCGCCATGCATAAATCAGATATAATATGACCAGCTAAAAGCCGGCAGATGACGGGCAGATGATTTATCGCGCTAAAGCGTATCATGTTTGACATATAATTGAAACACTTTCGTTGTGTGACTACCCGTCTATCTATGGTAGAATACAAGCCAAAGGGGTGTGTGAGTGCCTTTGCGGCATTTTTACAATAACGTAACAAGACAGTTTTCATGGCGGGTATGACCATTAACGAATAGACATGACATGAAATGATAGAACGACAACATGACAATGATTCATACGAAAGTTGATATTTGTTATATGGGAGGGGAATATGCAGGAAAAACTGGATTTACGTATAGAACTCGATCAATTAATCTCTGGGTTAAATGGTGTCCTGGCAGCCAGAACGGTTCTCGATGATCATGATGAGATTATTGAGGTTCATGTTCTCAGTGATCTCAATAAAGCGCCAAAGCAGCTGGTTCGCGATATTCAATCCGCGGTTATGGCCTCGATGGGCCTTGAGATTGATTACAAGCTGATCAGTGTCGCGCAAGTCAACAAGAATGTTGTTGTGCCTGTACACGGTTCGCACACTAGGCTGATGATCAGGAAAATCATGATCAGCCTTGACAGCCGGAATCTTGAAACAACCGTCATACTGGGATATGGTGATAAAACCTTTGAGGGAAGCTCTAAAGGACCTCTTTCCGGTAAAAATCGAGTATATTCCGCGGCCGGAGCTTGCATAG
>SLMY01000212.1 GCA_007133255.1 Clostridiales bacterium | reverse complement strand
CGATCCGTTGCCAAAAAATAAAAAAACAGCGCCTGGAATGAGCCAGAGCAAAACTTTTTTCCAGATGTGGTCAACGTTAATCACTTCCAATGACTACCCCTTTTAAAAAACATAGAAAACTAATAGTGTGCTAATCTCTCCTAAGTCTTCGGATTAACAGCGGATTGAGCATGATTGACTTGTTCAAAAATGTCACTAAGAAAAGTATAACTCAAACATTAATCTCAAGTACAGACCAACCTGCAGAACAGTTCATTAAAAAGCGATTAATGATCACCGGGTAGTTTTAAGTCTAGTTATAAAGGCGCGGACGCTGGAGTTGCAGGCACGCGGACCCTGAGCTTGCAGATGCGCGATGAAGCTGAGCAGACGTTCACGTTAAGATAAAAAATCGTATATACAAACTTCCTAAATCGTATTGAGAGGCATTTTAGTCAAATGTGAGCTGCTGATAACCTCCATAATATGCTTCTGCCATCACATCGTAAGTGCTGCCGCCAACCAGACTAACCATAATCTCATCGATACGAACGGCCGGTTCAACGTCTGCGAACTGTTCAGGATAAAGCAGGATCAGCCATTTGCGGTGAATATGCTGATGATACAACGTGACACTATTTTCCATCTGGCCTTCCACGTCATTACCAGCCCCGGTGATACGACTTAAAGCAGTCAAGGCAAACCGTCTGGCTTTCCTGCAGCCGCATCATATGTTCCGGAGCTGACTCACCACATACTTCACAAGTTATACTCGTAAACAGTCGTGCCTGTTCCGGCAGGTCAAAATCAGGTGTTGTCACTGAGAAAGCGTCATCGGCAGGTGCCTCCAGAAGGTATGTCTGCCAGTCTTCCCGGCTCATATCTGGATCTGTTTTTGGTTTTAAAACAACTCTTACCTTATCGCCGCTGTTTCTGCAGAAAAAAGAAAACGCCATCTTACCGGTTGGCCGGTAAATTAAATTGCCTTTGCCCATTGTGCAGCTGGTCAGCACCTGGACCGCGTCCACACCGCAGGCGTCATTTTCTGTTACACAGACAATTTCCTCATCTTTTGCCGCTGAATCAGCCAGATTGACCGGTTTGCCAAGTTTAGCCATGGCGATTTGCGCTGCCCGGAATCCAATCGCGAGTCCCGGACACTCATGTCCGTGAAAAGCCACACATTTGTCCCATAATTCTTGATTCATATTGTCCTCCCGTTATGATGTTAAGATGTTATCAGCACAAAAAAACCATCATCCCGTCTTCTGACAAAAATGACAGCCTTCATAGCCGAACTGATCAGACTTAAACCTTATATAATCGCGATAAACGCTGATGCTTAAATTAGCGAAGGCAGTCTCTTCATACAACAAGCCCCCGTCCATCTCAACTTCAGCCTAAACAGAATTTCAATTCCTTACGATATACTTCAGTATATCTCAATGAACTTAACTATATAGCAAAAAGAATCTTTCAGTCAAGGCTTCATTATTTTCTGGAAGTGATCCACAGCGCTAAAACCTGGTTTTCTGGCGCCACGATTCATTCTGCAAAAAAGGTAATCTGCATCATATTTACCACCATCAAAGCGATGCTAACCTAATTGGTAATCGCAACATTTTATCCTAGATTCAACATCAACTCATTAAAAAGTCTCCTCTAAGCAAGCAAGCATAAGGGATTTTATCAGATTTAGCCTTCACCCATAGGGATCGGGTGAAAAACAAAAGCTCAAAACCGGGGTGAATGATCAGCCCATACTGCTTGATATATGGTATAATCATGGGAACAATAGTAGTGATAAAATGTTTAAATTATGATTAGCTAAATTGGTTTTATTGCCAAGAATCTAACATCAAACGGGTCTTTTCAACTGCTTGAAAATGCAAAAGCAACAGGATTTTTGATTCTATTGAAAATGACCTAGTATTTGATCAGAACTCAACCAAAATAATCAAGATGAATCATATCAAGACGATGCTCTGCGGTCACTTTATTGGCATGGAGAAGTTAGAGCGTCTTAAGCTGCTACAAAACGATACGCTGGTTCATGAATTTGATGTTTTAGTAAAAGAACCAGAAACTGTGTCTCGTTATTTTGGAAACTTCACCTTCAAGAAAACTCAGAATTTCAGGGATATCAATTTTAAAGTCTTCAGCAAACTGTTTTCTAAAAGCCAATTGACAGCCATCACGATTGATATCGATAGCAGCGTCATCAACGCAGAAGCATCTGACTTGTTTGTTAAAGGCGATGAAGGCAGAGAAACCATAGAGTTGCTTAAGAAGCCAAACACATTGTAAAAAGAACCAGTTAAGGGGGTTTCACTATGGATAGTGAACAAATATTGCTTAATATTTTTAAGCAGCAGCACTATGATGCTACACAATACAAGATGCAAAAAATTATTATGGTAGCAAGCATGTTTGCCTGCTCTGTCGCGGTTGCCGTTATGATAATCTATTATTCAGGCATTCTTAACATATATGTATTTGCCGGTGCAGCTATTTATGCCGGAGTTACCTTGCTGTTATCCCGATTAAAAGTGGTCTCATTTAAAATCGCAAGTTTTTCTTTTATGCTATACATGTGTTTTGTTCTAATCCCCTTTTTTTGGTATTCTACGGGTATCGAGGGAAGCGCGCCATATCTATCTTTAATTATTTTAGTGGCAGTTTTATCGATGTTTTCAGGGAAAATGCTGAAGAGACTGTTGTTTTCTTATCTTGTTTTGCTTTTTGCGCTGACAGTATATTCGGCAGTAGTAGAAATACCTGTAGCGGCCGACCTTCTGTCATTGGTATATACAATAGCAGCATATATTGGTGCTGTAATATTGATATCATCATACATGTTGTCGAAGCTCAAAAAATTCGATGAACTGAACGATGAGTTTTTACGCATCTCGTTCAAAGATGAACTGACAAAATTATTTAACAGAAAGCTGCTCGATATAATTATGGAGTACGAAGAATCGTTGTATAGAAAGAGAAAAGTGATTATGTCCTGATTATGTTCGATATCGACAAATTCAAACAAATGAATGATGAGCATGGCCATGTTTTCGGGGATATCATATTAAGAAACGTTGCGGAATGCATTAATGATAAGGTGCGTTCTTCTGATTTTGTAGTAAGATACGGCGGCGATGAGATTTTGGTGGTGCAGACCAATTCAACAAATAAAAGTATGCGTTTCTTTATTGATAGAATTGAAGAGGCAATGGATTCATCTTGCGATTTAGGTGTTGAAGTCTCGGCTAGTTATGGTTTTGCAGCTCGCTCGGAATGCGAAAAGCCGGAAGAGGTTCTTATGCTTGCAGATAAACGGCTGTATGAAAAGAAGGAAGCTTTAGCAAAAGAAGGAATTTAGCTTATACTGATTATAACAAATTCGAGTCTATCTGAGCCTGTGATAAATCTCTGTATAATCCTTCTGCTATAGAATAAAAATACAGGAGGTTTCTGTCACTATTGGGATTTCCATTTTTTAGCACTTAATTTTTATCTGGGAAAGGATGAATTTGCCTTTATGTAATCTGTATCACGGTTTTCATGAGACTTGTATGGCATGATGGGTACGAGTAAAAATATGATAGACCAACAGTTTTCGGAAGGAGCAAAAATATGAACACTCAGAAAATCGCTTTTTTTGACGCGAAACCCTATGATCATATCTGGATGGATGAACTAAAAGAAGCATTCGGATTTAATATAAAATATTTCGAAAGCCGGCTGAATCACGATACTGTTAAACTAGCACAGGGACACGACGCTGTAGTCGCGTTTGTCAACGATATAATTGACGCGACGGTGATTGAGCAACTCTACAACGAGGGTATTCGTGTTTTAGCTTTACGATGTGCTGGTTTCAATCATGTCGACTTCAAGGCCGCATATGGTAAAATCCACATTCTGCATGTCCCCGCCTATTCTCCCTACGCGGTAGCCGAGCACGCGGCTGCGCTCTTGTTATCACTGAATCGCAAAATTCATCGCGCCTATAACAGAACGCGTGACTTTAATTTCAGTATTAACGGGCTGATGGGTTTTGATCTGCGGGGTAAAACAGTTGGCATAATTGGCACCGGTAAAATTGGCCGGGTCTTTATTGACATTTGCCGAGGGTTTGGCATGCATGTGATCGCGCATGATCCTTACCCAATTAAAGACAGTGATATTCGCTATGTCAGTTTGGACGAGCTGATTAAAAAGTCAGATGTAATATCTCTGCACTGTCCGTTGACACCCGATACACACCATATCATCAGTGCTGCTGCTTTAAAGAAAGTCAAGAAAGGGGCTATCATCATCAACACATCACGAGGTGCCTTGATCGACAGTCTCGCTTTAATTGAGGCGATTAAAAACGGACAGCTGGGCGGTGCCGGTCTGGATGTCTATGAGGAGGAATCAGACGTTTTTTATGAAGATCTATCTGCTTCGGTGATACAAGATGATGTGCTGGCACGTCTGGTCACTTTGCCAAATGTACTCATCACATCACATCAGGCGTTCCTAACCCAGGAAGCACTAGAAAACATCGCGCAGACAACACTTCAGAATCTGCGCCAGTTTTTTGATGGAGCACCCCTGCCAAATGAAATTTGCTACCAGTGCCAGAAATTCGGCAACTGTGACCGCACACATCAGGAGCGTTGTTTTTAGTAAACAGAAGCGCATAACATTGATTCATGCGCGTAATGCATGTCATTATGTGCTCTTCTGTCAGACTGGAAAGCACGTCAGCATTTATAATCTAATGATCTGCTCAGCATAAGGCATATTCTTTCTGAAGCTCGGCATTTCCATTGTTCTGCTGCCATTTGTGATCGATAACTCGCTCAAAAGCCCTACAGCTGTCCACTCACAAGCTTTATATACATCAATTTCCGGCTGACTGCCCTCGCTGACTGCCCTGATAAAATCCTCAACAATGAAAAAATCTCCACCGCCATGGCCTGCTGCTTTTTGCTCT
>SLMY01000002.1 GCA_007133255.1 Clostridiales bacterium | reverse complement strand
AGATTTAGGGTATATCAGCCTCATCAGTCTGATTGACAAGTGCGAACAGGTTATTGAGACCCTGCAGTCATTGCCAAAGTGGCATGGTCATCTTTATAACTGGTATAACATCCGGACTTTGCAGGTGCTATACCCGCGCTATGTCTCAACTGTTGACAGCGGCAATTTTGCCGTGCACCTGATTGCCTTAAAGCAAGGTCTGATCCAGCAAAAAACGCAGTTGCCTGTTCGGGACTCAGAGATTGAAGGATTGGCAGACACCCTGAAGCTGGCAGGTTTTCCGGCCGAAAAAATAAAAACGCCGGCTGATATTGATACGATTGAAGACTGGACCTCATATCTGGACGACGTTATGCGTGACATCAGCTTAATCAACAAAAAAGCGGACGATTCTGCCGGCGATTCTTCATCGGATGAACCAGATTCCGTTTTTATCTGGCTGACTAAAGCTGAATCTTCCTGTCAGGCCTATCTTAATGATGTGCGCAGGCTGCAGTTGACTGGCCGCCTGTCCGAGCAGGAAAACCTGAGCGAGATGGCGCGTAAATTAAATCGTGAAGCGGTCAATATCCTCAGGCGTATCGACCTGTTAACCGTGGATATTGATCACATTACGCAGGCGATCAATTTCTCAAAGTTATATGACACCGATTATCAGCTGTTCGCGATTGGTTATAATGAGAGTTCGCAAAACATGGATTCCGGGCACTACGACTTGCTGGCTTCTGAATCGCGAGTCACCAGCTTTTTTGCCATCGCCAGAGGCGAAATACCACAAAAGCACTGGTTTATTCTTGGTCGTCCTCTGACTATAGTCAAAGGCATCCCCGCATGTGTTTCCTGGAGCGGTTCGATGTTTGAGTATCTGATGCCTAACCTGGTGATGAAAACACCTGCAGGCAGTGTGCTGCAGCAAAGCTGCCTGGCGGCGGTTCTTTACCAGATTAAACATGCCCGCCGGCATCAGATGCCCTGGGGCATCTCAGAGTCACAGTATTATCGTTTTGATACTAATTCCAATTACCAGTACAGCGCGGCTGGTGTGCAAAGACTGCGGCTGCAGGCCAGTCTGAAGCCGGCAAAAGTGATCGCGCCTTACGCGACAATGATGGCAGTGAATGTTCTGCCAAGACAGGCTTTAGATAACCTGGACCGTCTCAGAGAACTGGGAGTGGAAGGCGCGTACGGGTTTTACGAAGCCCTTGACTATAATCAGCCTGACTCAACCAATTTTCGCGACTTTTCTCTGGTCAAGAGTTTTATGGCTCATCATCAGGGCATGAGTCTGGTTGCCATGAATAATTTTATGAACCGGAATATCATGCAGCGTCGTTTCCATAATGAACCCATAGTATCAGCTGCTGAAGCGCTTCTTGAGGAAAAAAGATCGAGCGTTGTTATCACGCTGGCCAGCCGCGGTTATACCATTAATATTGATGTCAGCAAGTTAAGCGAGGAACCCATTGAGAGCCGTATCTGCAGTCAGACAAACCTGGTTCAGCCGCTTGCGCATGTTTTGTCCAACAACCATTATATGGTCATGCTCACGTCAGACGGAGCTGGATTCAGCAGCTGTGACGATATTCTGATCAATCGCTGGCAGCCGGAGACGATTCACGACCAGAACGGATCGTTTATTTATGTACGTAATCTGACCACAAACCAAAAGTGGAGTGCCAGTTATTTGCCTGTGCAGACACAACCAGATGATTTCAAAGCGGTTTTCAGTCATGATAAAGCTGAGTTTATCCGGCGGGACGGCCAGATCCAGACTTATACCAGCATAGCCATATCACCCTTGAAAAATTTTGAAGTCAGGCGTGTCGCGCTGACCAATTACGGCAAACAGGCGGCCTTGATTGAGCTGACCACTTATCAGGAAGTTGTGGCTGACCATTATATGGCTGATCTGATGCATCCGTCCTTCAGTAAGCTTTTTATCGAAACAGAATATGTGGCTGAGCGTCATATGCTGATCGCCCACCGCAGGAAAAGAGGGCCGGAGGATAAGCCCCGCTATGTCATGCACGCGCTGCTGCCAGAATCCAGCCTATCCAATCCGGTGGACTTTGAAATTGACCGCCGCACATTCATTGGCCGCGGCGGCTCGCTGGCCAATCCGGCTGTCATGAATGGCGGGGCGCTGATGTCTAATCAGGCTGGTTTTTCCAAGGATTCCATTATGAGCCTGCGCACTTCAATAAGCATACCTGCCGGAGGCAAGGTCAGTTTGAGTTTTGTCACTGGTTTTTGCGCAAGCAGGGCTGAGGCGATGGAATTAATCTATGAACTGAACAGGCCATACAGCGCGGCTGATGTATTTAAACTAGCCCTGACCAGCAGCGATCTTCAACTGAAATACCTCAATATTACATCAAGACAGTTGAACGCGATTCAAAACCTGATCAGCTACCTTTACTATCCGGATCTGGCATCAAGGGGTTCAGCCGAGATCATCAGCCGTTTGAGATTAAGCCAAAGCGGTCTATGGCGTTACAGCATTTCCGGTGACCATCCGATTATCTTATTACAGGTATCCAGCATCAAGGAACTGCCGGTTATCAAAGATGTCCTGCTGGCATATGAGTATCTGCGCGTCAATCAGATAAAGGCTGATTTAGTCATATTAAATGAAGAACCAACCAGCTACGCGCAGGATCTGGCCAATAGGATCAGGGAGTTAACCGGTAATCTTAAGATATTCAGTTATGATGATAAGAAGCCCAGCTTGTTCCTGCTGCAAAAGGATCATATTCTGGATGAAGAATATGACCTGCTGCTGGCGGTTTCCCATCTGGTACTTGATGGTAAAAGCGGATTGTATGGGCAGGAGTTAAAGCAGCGTCCACAACCTCGCACAGATGTTTTCAAACAAAAAGATACAGCGATTTATCTCCCGGCTGGTCAGAAACTCAATCTGACAGAGCACGAGAAATACCAGGCAGCCGCAGGTGATGATCTGGAATATTTTAATGGTCTCGGCGGGTTCGCGAAGGACGGTACGGAATACGAGATCCGGCTAGATAACGGCAGGAAAACGCCCATGCCCTGGATCAATGTTATCGCGAATCAGACGTTTGGTTTTCTGGTGTCGGAAATCGGTGCCGGATATACATGGGCAGACAACAGCCGGGAGAATAAATTAACAACCTGGTCAAATGATCCAGTTCTTGATCCTGTCGCTGAAGCGCTCTATATCAAGGACGAATCAAGTGGCGGTATCACCTCGCCCGCGTCTTTGATACCGGGATATCCCGGACAATACAAGGTGCGTCACGGTTACGGCTACTCTGTCTTCTCAAACACCGAACTGGCTTTGAAGCAGGAAATGACCCTGTTCGTACCGGCCGGTGATCCGGTCAAACTTTGGCTGCTGTCCGTTACGAATTATGAGGATCAAACACGTCAGCTTTCGCTGACACTGTCTGTTGAATGGGTGCTGGGTGTTGTCAAGTCACAGACCGCTCCCTTTATTAAAACTGAATGGGATGAAAAATCGCGGCTTTTAACCGCCCGCAATCTATACAACGACAGTTATCGTGACCAGCCGGCCTATATTTTCAGCAGTGAGCCGGTAACCTCTTTTTCCGGGAGTCGCAAGAAATTCTTCGGTGTTGGCGGGTCGATCCGATATCCGTCAGGTCTGACCCAGAAAGATCTGTCTAATGAGATTGGCGTTGGGCTGGATCCGTGCGGCGTGATTCAAATACGGCTTGAGCTTGAACCTGGAGAGACGAAGGAAGTGTCGTTCGGTCTGGGTCAGGAAAAAAACCTGCGTCAGGCGGAACAGATGGCCAGTCAATATCGGGAAATTTCCAAAGTAAAAGCAGCGCTTGATCACGTGATAGAAAACTGGCAGAAACAGTTGCGAACCGTTACGATAAAAACGCCTGACCGGGCTTTGGACATATTGGCAAATGGCTGGCTGCAGTACCAGGTTATTTCCTGCCGTCTGCTGGCCAGGGCGGCGTTCTATCAGTGCGGCGGCGCGATGGGATTTCGTGATCAGCTGCAGGATGTACTGTCGCTGCTTGATTTAGATCCGGACAGAGTTCGCCAGCAGGTGCTGACCTGCTGCTCCCGCCAGTTTATCGAAGGAGATGTCCAGCACTGGTGGCATCCCGCGGACGGACTGGGTGTCCGGACTCGAATCTCGGACGATTTGCTCTGGCTTCCTTATGTTGCGGCAGCTTATATCGAGCACACCGGTGATAAAGATATACTCGAGATTGAAGTCCCGTTTATTACGGGTGATGAATTGAGTGAAGACCAGGCGGAAATGATGATCAGACCACAGGTATCGGACAGAGTTGGCAGTGTCTACCAGCATTGTCTGCAAGCGATCGACCGGGCCTGCAGCATGGGCGTGCATGGTCTGCCGCTGATGGGTGGCGGCGACTGGAATGACGGCATGAACCGGGTGGGAATCAAAGGCAAGGGCGAAAGTGTCTGGCTGGGCTGGTTCCTGTACAATGTGCTGCAGCGTTTCATACCGATTGTTCGCGATCAGGGTGATCAGGCCTTGTACCAGCAGCTGTCTGATACTGCTGATGACCTGCAAAGGAATCTGGAGCGCCATGCCTGGGATGGTGAATGGTATCTAAGGGCTTTTTTCGACAATGGCGTACCGCTTGGATCCAAGTCAAGTGATGAGTGCAGGATAGACTCAATCAGCCAGTCCTGGTCTGTCTTGTCTGGCGGCGCCGGTAATATAAGAGCGCTGACCGCGCTGGATTCAGCCAGGCGCTACCTGGTTCATGAAGAAAACGGTATCTCGCTTCTGCTGACCCCGCCTTTTGATAAGACAAAAAATGATCCTGGTTATATTAAAGGTTATTTCCCTGGCATACGAGAAAACGGCGGCCAGTATACCCATGCCGCGATCTGGCTGGCGATGGCATACGCGAAAGTTGAAAAAGGCAGTGACGCCTATCAGCTGCTGACGATGCTCAACCCGATCCAGACCACATCGACTT
>SLMY01000203.1 GCA_007133255.1 Clostridiales bacterium | reverse complement strand
GCCTCACAGATTAGCTGCATATCACCATATTCTATACCGTTGTGTACCATTTTCACAAAATGACCGGCCCCATCACTGCCAACCCAGTCACAGCAGGGCGTTCCGTCTTCAACTTTCGCGGCTATTGTCTGGAAAATGGGTTTAACAGATGGCCAGGCCTGATCAGATCCGCCCGGCATAATGCTGGGTCCTTTCAGCGCTCCTTCTTCACCCCCTGAAACGCCAGTACCGACAAATAGAAAACCCTCATCTTCTAACCATTTTGTGCGGCGGATTGAATCAGGAAAATGTGAGTTTCCACCATCTATGATAATGTCACCTTGATCAAGACTGGGCATCAGTTTTTTGATAAACGCGTCTACAGGGTCACCAGCCTTAACCATCAGCATGATTTTCCGCGGTTTTTTCAGGCTGTCTATCAGTTCTTCCAAACTGTAGGTACCTATAATGTTTTTGTCTTTCGCACGGCCCTCAACAAATCGCTTTACTTTTTCAACTGTCCGATTATAAACCGCGACAGTAAATCCTTTGCTTTCCATATTCATCACGAGATTCTCTCCCATGACAGCCAGTCCAATCAATCCGATATCTGCTTTGCTCATAGAATTCCTCCGATTAATTACTGCTTATGACTGATTCCCAGCCAGAAAGGCAGCTGAATTACCTGTAAAAAGGCTAATCCTCAATAATACGATCGCGGCTGGCCCATAAACCTACTGCGGGATTACTGATATAGTAAATTTCTTCCCCATCCGGCATGCGATTATAACCTTGCTTTAATGTTCGCGGGTTATACCTTTGAAGCGTTTCATCCAGATCAGCATACAGATAACCAGCCTTCTCAATTTCATCCCGACTCAGATGTCTGACCGCATAGGTGATTCTGAAACGGCTGTCAGAGGAACCGTGGATTAAATGAGCAGCAGCCGAAGGATTGGCCTGCAGATCTTCATTCTCATAATAAAGCTGCAGAATCTTATCACGGCCAACATAACCATACTTGCGCAGAAGCTGGTCAATTTCCAGATCCTCGCCAAACTTTCTGACTCCGGGCGCCAGTATAATCAAATCGCCTCCATCTCTAATCGCCATTCTTGTCCGGTAGATTGATTTATTACCCAGCCATGTGCTTTTAAACTCACGTTCGTCCAGGTAAACAACCACTTTTTCAGGTGATTTATCAAGCAGATTAAAATTCCGTTGCTGGCTAAGCGAAACAGCTTTTTCAAACAGCTGGCGATCACGTCCGATATACAGCCCTTCAAGGTTGACATCTTCCTGATTAACAGTTGTTACTGTCAAGATATACTGCAAGGGTATCTTTTGAATAAAGTGTTCTTCGGCATAGTCAAAAATCTTGCGAACGGGTGAATGATCTTTTCCCATCAATTTTTCAAGGCCGTAAACAGCTCCAAGAAAGTGAGATTTGTTGATGGCAGTCTGACCGCCGCAACCAACAAAAATGTTTTTGCTGTAATTTGCCATGCCGACCACTTCATGTGGGATAACCTGACCAATCGAAAGAATCAAATCATAGTCAGGGTCCAGAAGTTTCTTGTTAATCTCAATATCAATCGGCTCGTCAAGCAGTCCTTCGGACATTTCTTTTACATAGGAAGCCGGTACAGTGCCTATTTTAGTTATATCAGTTTTCCAGCGATGCGGGATAATGTTGTCGTAAGGGACAAGTGGCCCGAAAAAGGCTTCGCACTCTTCTTTAGTCATGGGGTCATGTGTTCCAAGCGCCGGCATAATATCAATATCACAGCGGTCGTTCAGCAACTCAAACAAGAGTGCGGTTATTCGTCCGGCGTATGAATGAAGTCGTGTCATGTCTGGCGGCAACAGTAATATTTTGTTCAGATTTTTATCTTTTATAAAGGTTTTCAGGTTTTCTCTCAGTTCCTGGTCATCTATTCTTGATTTTGGTTTCTCAATGATAATTGACATTGTTATTCACCTCAGTTTTTATCGGATTCGTAACCGGGTCATTGTCTATCGATATAGACGATCATATACCTCAGTATACTGCTTATATCCTTCGCGGTATACCTCACGATGACGTTCGTCTGGTTCAAAATGCCGCGTTACAGTCATTTCAGGCAGACCTTCATCGAACCGTGAGACAGTACCTGTCGCCAGCATTGACAGATATGCCGCGCCAAGCGCGGAAGCCTCTTTTACATGGCTGACAGCGATTGGCTGACCAAATATATCAGCTTGTATCTGCAGCCAGATATCAGAACGCGCGTACCCGCCGCTTGCCCGAATCTGCCGGGTGTCAGTATTGATTGAAAAAAGCGCCTGATAGACTGAATACATCTGATACATGATTCCTTCCATGGCTGCTTTGACAATATGCTGCCGGCTGTGTCTCAGATCCAGCCCGTAAAGCACACCTCTTGTCAGAGCGTTCCAGTTGGGTGATCTTTCGCCAGTCAGCAGCGGCAAAAAAATCAGCTGTTCACAGCCCGCCGGAATTTTCGCGGCATACTGGTCAAAGAGAGCGTAGATATCGCGACAGCCTTGCTTATCTACATCTTTCTGAAAGGTGTCTTTGAACTGATCACGCAGCCAGCGTAAAACGATGCCGCCATTATTGATAGCGCCGCCGGCTACCCAGCGATCTTTAGAAAGGCAGTAGCACCATGTACGCTGCTGATCGTCGAGCAGCGGGCTGTTAACAGTTGTTCGCACCGCCCCGCTTGTCCCTACTGTACTTGACATGGCGCTGGCGTCGAATATACCACAGCCGAGATTGGCCAGAATACCATCACCTGAGCCTGCTGTCATGGGAATATCTGGATCAAGGCACATCTCATCAGCGAGCGAGCGGCTGATGCCGCTTAACAGATAGTCACAGGGGACGGGCCTGGGAAAGCGGTCGGCCGACAGTCCGAGTATCTGGCTGAGAATTTCTTCATCCCAGTTAAACGTACGCAGGTTAAACAGCCCGCTGGCGGAAGCATCTGTATAGTCTATGATATAAGAGCCATACAGCCTGTATAACAAATAAGATTTTACAGTCATAAAACAAGCCGCCTGATTAAACAGGTCAGGCCTTTGCTCTTTGAACCATAGAATCTTGCTTAGGGGATAAAGCGGATGCTGAACGATACAGCCAGTTCTTTTATAAAGTGACAGACAGTCATAATTTCTCTTGATTGATTCTGCCTGTTGATACGCTCTGTTATCAGCCCAGGTCATAACACGAGTTAAGGGAACACCGTTTTCGTCACTCAGTACCAGGCTGTGCATTTGCGTGCTGAACCCAATCGCCTTTATTTTCATATTGTCCGATAGTTTTAACATGCAGTTACGTACAACGCTGATAAAATGTCTGTAAATAGTCTCGGGATCAATTTCCGCGTGGCTTTCCAGTTCAGTTATCATCGGAAATTCTTCTTGTTCACTTAAAACAGGTTTACCCCGGGTATCAAACACAACCGCCCTGATACTAGATGTACCAAGATCAATTCCCATAAAAAATGAGTCAGGCATGAGATCTCCTTTCGAATGTCAATTAGAACCATTCAATAACTTCAATGGTTAAGTAGTTACCTCATCATTCATTATAAGAGTCTATTCGAAGGCCGTCATGTAAATATTGACTGATAACTTGTTAGAAGTTGCTCATGTCAGTTCGTCATAACAGGAATGTGATTCACCCGACATATGTCTCCTATGAAGGTTAATTAATTTATCCTCATTATGACCTGCATTCTATGCCGTCTATGACATACGCGCGTTGTTTACAGTCAAATCTTACCGTATAATTGTAGAGAACAAATTGGGACAGCGTTGTAGTTGCATCATTATTGATATCGTGTACGGTGAAATGAATCAGAATATTAACCAGGGAAATTTGCGAGAAGAGATATTCAGTCAGGCGGTTGCCGCCTTCCCGCTTGATCAGACAACCGATGATACAAGTCATTTTTATCTTCGTTTTCACAATGGAAGCGAGTATCTGATCAAATTCAAAACAGTTAATCATTATGAAAACATTCAAAAGACGTTTCATGTTATGAAGTTTCTTGATCAAATGACCGGCTGTGTTCCTGAACCCGTTTTGTATGGGTTAGACCAGTCATCGCACAGGGCCTATTTAATGACCAGGTGGGTTCATGGGGAAACGCTATCGAGTTTGTTCAATAGTAAAGATAGGCTTGAACGTCATTATTATTATATTTCAGGCGCGCATCTGGGGCTTGCGTTGCGAAAAATTCATAGTATGACAACGCTTGGCAAACGCAGTCAGGCAGATACCAGAAAGCTTCACAGTGTTTTATCAGGTCATCACAGTCCGATAATCTCATTTCAATATAAAAAAGATATATCAGTGTGTATCCGCCAATATATGTTCGCGAAAATCTCTAATTGCATAAAAGTTGATCTGGCCAGTTTTGTTGAGCAAGGGCTGGACACGATGCCTGACCAGTCACTTTGCTTACTGCATGGGAATCTTCAGACACAAAATATACTGCGGACAAGTTTTGATGGTATAAAACTGACCGATCTCGATTCATGGGAATATGGAGATCCGTATTTGGAAATAGCCAGGGTTATCCTTGATTTTAGACTTCGCAGCAAAGACTTCCTGACTGGTCTCATAGATGTGTATTATTCAAATGAACAGTCGGGTCGATCTTTTATGCTGCTTTCGCTATACATAGCGTCGGAGTTGATGAAGCGTTTGATTTTGGCTAGTTCAGATCAAAGCAGTTACCAGCAGACCGTTCATCTGGCGAAAACTATTCTGAATGATTATGATAATTTCAAAAGACCGCTGCCGCGCTGGTATAAATCACTGCCATTTGATGAGCTGAAGTGGATGGAGGCATTCCCCCCATGCTCAGTTAAGGCCAGGGAAAATATCTCTTGATCTGCTCAGCTAACTGTGGAGCCTGATGCTGTAGATGATGCCAGATAAGATTTTGAACCTGCATTTTCTTAAAATCGGGAAAAGAACTATCTAAAT
>SLMY01000022.1 GCA_007133255.1 Clostridiales bacterium | reverse complement strand
GCCAAAATGATTGTTTTTTGCGGTGTATGGTTTATGGCTGAAACCGCAAAAATATTAAGTCCGCAGAAGACAGTTCTGCTGCCAGATAAGGACGCAGGCTGTCCGATGGCTGACATGATCGATCCTGAGGATGTTTTGAAACTGCGCCGGGAGCATCCTGACGCTGCAGTCGTCTGTTACGTCAATTCGAGCGCGGAAATTAAAGCGCTCAGCGATATCTGCTGTACATCGTCTAACGCGGTACCTGTTGTCCAGTCTCTTACTGAGAAAAAAATCATTTTCATTCCTGATCAGAATCTGGGACAATATGTTTCGCGATTTGTTCCAGAAAAGGAGTTTGTTTTCTTCGACGGCTATTGCCCGACACATCACAAAATAGTTTTTGCAGATGTTGAGAAAGTAAGAGCAATTCATCCGGACACGCCTATTCTGGTTCATCCTGAATGCAAGCCTGATGTGATTGACGCGGCTGATTTTACTGGCAGTACAGCGCAGATCATAGATTACGCGGTAAAATCTAATGCCAAAGAGCTGATTATTGGTACAGAAAGCGGCATACTGCATCGTCTGCAGCAGCTTTGTCCAGATAAAAAATTTTTCACCCTGCATGCGGCGATGCTTTGTCCGAACATGAAAAAGACAACGCTGGAAAGTGTATATCAGGCCTTTATAAAAAAACAGCATGAGATTACCCTGGACACACACATTATTGAGAAAGCGTCTGTTGCCTTGGAACGTATGCTGGCTGCGATGCCAGGCCACACATCTACTGATTAGATTGAACCAAACAATCGTGCGCAATCCCCTTCTAAGCCGCAGGTGGGGGGTTCACCCAAAATTGTTACTGCTTCATGTTGATCTTAGGTTAAACTCCGGTTGCTTGACAAGTGACCTTTCTTTAAATACAATAAATCATATAGAATTACTAAGAAATAGGATTGATTGTATTTGTGAGGAAATTATGACGCAGCAACAGAAAAAAATTGAAGTTCAATATGATATCAGTAATGAAGTGATGAGAAAATACCAGAATCTGCAGGACATTCTGCGAAAATATAAACGATTGGCTGTCGCGTTCTCAGGTGGCGTTGATTCGTCATTTTTGATCAAAGTCGCCCGCGATGTGCTGGATCAGGATGTTTTAGGCGTCACGGCAAGATCGGCGACTTTTCCTGAAAGGGAATATAACGAGGCGGTTCAGTTCGCGAAAAAGTGGCAGATTAAGCATCAGACAATTGTTTCAGAAGAGCTTGATGTAGACGGCTTCGCTGATAATCCTAAAAACCGCTGTTTTTTGTGTAAATCAGAACTGTTTTCAAAAATCAATGACATCGCTCAAGCGCAAGGCTATGGCGCTGTCGCAGAGGGTTCAAACGCTGATGACCTGCTTGATTATCGCCCCGGTTTACAGGCTGTTAAAGAGCAGGGTGTTGTCAGTCCGCTGCGTGAAGCTCAGTTAACGAAGCAGGAGATTCGTGATCTTTCCAGGATGCTCGGTCTTTCAACCTGGGACAAGCCGGCGTTTGCCTGCTTGTCATCTCGTTTCCCGTATGGTGAGCAGATTACCCGCGAAAAACTAAAGGCGATTGACCAGGCTGAACAGTTTTTGATGGATATCGGTTTTCGACAGGTGAGAGTGCGTCACCATGGAACAATTGCCCGCATAGAACTTGCGTCATCTGAGATACAAAGGATGACGCAAGTAGAGATACGAGAAAAGGTTGACTCGTATTTAAGAGAGTTGGGTTTCACTTATGTATGCGTTGATCTGAAAGGATATCGGACCGGCAGTATGAACGAGACACTGGCACAAAAGGAATTAAGTGAAGCTAACAGCTTTGCCTGATAAACGGAGATAACACTATGTCAGATAAAAAAGTCCTGGATTTGTCCAGGACGATCCACGCGCTGGCCAGCGACTATCCTGAGATTGTTGATCTGATGGCTAAAATGGGCTTTCAGGATATCTTAAAACCCGGTATGCTCAACACCGCTGGCCGGTTTATGACTTTGGAAAAGGGCGCGAACATGAAAAAAATACCGCTGGCGGATATCATCAGTCAGTTTAAGGCGCAAGGATTTACAGTCAAACGCTAAGCCGGCTAAACCAGGCTTGCATGTGTCTGACTATATACAACACGTGCGTAATACACATGATAACGGGTTCCGACATGGACGCTTTCGGCTACTGCCGGGAGAAAACCTCATTGTCGGAACCCGTTATTTTTAGATGCATTGAAAGGACGAAGATCCGGCCGGAAACAGGCACTTATAGGGACAAGTCAAGCTGCCGGCTCGCAGGCAGTTATGATTCTAGCTGGATTGCTGATGGACATGATGATCATGACACAAAATTATGAGGCGTTTATCGTGCTGTTTTATAGCGTTCATCGACATAAGTTATCAGATGTACATAGGTTCCATTGATTTTCCCAGTTAGAGTTGACATCAACACAAAATCAATGAGATGATTCTAATGTCAAAGCAGATTATCGGCTTTTTGGCATGTGTTTGACGCAGAATATGAGCTGTATGATTCTAAATAAATATCAGCAGGGTTTTGACAGACTTAAGATACCAATGACGATCGTGTACCGTGAAAGGATGGCGAAAAATGAATAAACAAAACGAGCTGCAGACTGAAACACGGATATTTTGTGATATTAATGATAAACCTGCGTTATTTGCTGCCGATGAACTGAAAAAGGTCCTGAGCGGACTGAATCATACCGTTAACATCGCAGGCTTTGAAACACTCAGGCATCAAGATGAGGAAACGAATCGCGTGATTTTAGCGACCCGCCATGACAGCCTGGCATTCGCGAGCCAGTTGCAGATTTCTTTGGAGTCACTTCCCTGTACGGTGCCTCAGAGCTATTCTATCCGCAAAACCAAACACGGCAAAAGTTCAACATGGACTATCATCGGCTTTGACAGTGCCGGTGTTATGATCGGTGGGCTCGATTTCGCGCAGGCTGCTGCGGCTGACGCCCTGGAGTCCGTTGAGGCGTGCGACAAGCAGCCGTATATCAAACAACGGGGCATCAAGTTCAATATTCCCCTTGACGCACGTACGCCAAGCTATTCTGATTCAGGGGACTCCGCACAGGACAATATCGTCCATATGTGGGAAATGGATTTCTGGAAAGAATTTCTGGACGAGATGGCCAGAAACAGGTTTAATGTACTCTCTTTGTGGAGTTTGCATCCATTTCCTTCTTTGGTAAAAGTGCCGGAATACCCGAACGCGGCGTTGTCTGATGTGATGAAAACCAGCACTTTACTTGAGTCAGAACTGGAGGGAAGAGGCATGTCCACTGCTGAAAGCCTCCAGAATCTTCAGACACTTAAAGTGATGGCGATTGACGAAAAGATTCGTTTCTGGCTAGCTGTGATGCAGTATGCTGCCGACAGGGGCATTGATGTCTATATTTTTACATGGAATATGTTTATTTATGGAACGGAGCATTCCGGGTACCCATTTAAAAACTCGTTGGCTGACAAAACGACTGCTGACTATTTCAGGAAAAGTGTCAAAGCGCTGATTCAAACTTACCCCTTACTAAAGGGCATTGGCATAACTGCTGGTGAGAACATGAACAAAAACGCGGATGAAGATGAAGCCTGGCTTTTTGACACATATGGCAGGGGAATCAATGATGCGCTGGCCATGGATCAAAATCGTACCTTCCGTCTGATACACAGGATTCAATATGCCAATATCCCGAAAGCGCTGCAGGCTTTCGCGGATCTGAATCCGAGATGCACAATTGATACAAGCTTTAAGTATTCACAGGCCCATGTATACGCCTCTGTGAAACCAGGCTATATCCATGACAGGGGTGACACTTATCTGCAGGATATTCAGAATCATAAAACGTGGCTGACTGTACGTGATGATGATTATTACATGTTCAGGGGCGGTTCGGACACAGCGTTTATCAGGGCGTATATCAAAAACATGCCCTATGAAAAGCTAAGAGGGTTCTATCTGGGACCGGATGGATATAACTGGGGGAGAGAATATATCAGTAAAAACGCCGGGAATCCGCGACAGCTGGTTATCAGGAAGCGCTGGTACTCATTTTTGATCTGGGGCAGGCTGGCATACGATCCTGATCTCTCAGATGATCTGTTCATCAAAATTCTTCAAGCCCGTTTCCCCGGTGTCGACGCTCAAAAACTGTTTGATGCCTGGGCATGCGCGTCTCGAGTGATTCCATTGGTGAACAGGTTTCATAACAGCGGCTGTCAGATGGACTTTCAATGGTATCCGGAAGCTTGTGCAGGATACAGAGGATTCCACGACATCAATCAGTTTATTCAGACAAAACCGCAGGACAAAGAAGGTATCATGAGCATTCCGGAGTATGCCGATGCGCTCATGAATAATGCGAATATGACCGGCAAGACGCCGCTTGACATTGCGCGAAGCTTGCGGGAACTGGCAAATCAGGTGTTTGAGAATCTTGGGCATGTGAGCGCGGAAGAAGGTGAGCTGGAGCAGACGATCAAAGATATCATAGCCATGGCGCTGCTTGGCAAATACTATTCCAGAAAAATAGCGGGAGCAACCAGACGATGGCTATCACATAAGGAAGCTGACCCTGCCAGCAAGCGAAAGTATTGGCAGGAGTCTGTTGTCAACCTGCAAGACGCGTCCGGTTTCTGGAAAGAGTATGCCGAAATTGTGAGCGAACAATACAAGCCCCAGGCATTGACACGTCTGATTCCAGACAGGACCGTCACGCCAGACCTGCCAAGGAAAACAGATATTTCTTATCAGCAGAAGGGTGTTGACGCAGATATTTCGAGAGAAGTTGATTGGAAATCAATAGAATGAACGTTCTGATACTATCAAACAAAAAAAGAATGTGAATTAATGAGACGGGAGCGTTATGCAGACGTAAAAAGTGCTCGGAACATATTGATACAAGATGATAAGAAGATTTTCTGGAGGCAATTACATGCTTTATAAGCAAAACTGGGACG
>SLMY01000121.1 GCA_007133255.1 Clostridiales bacterium | reverse complement strand
CCATGGGCCGCTCCATGTTAAGACTGTTGAGATTTTTCCAAAGCTGCCTCTTTTCTTCCTGAACCGGCAGCGCAGCGACCTGCGCTAATTCCGATGCAAGTTTCCGCAGGACTTCGCGTTCTTTTAGACTCATCATGTTGTTTCCTCCTGGCATCTGGTTTTGTGCTGACAGGCACAAAATATCACGTTATCTGCTGATATATCATTGGAAGCATGACCATGCTTCTGCATCATACTGATGATAAAAATCAAGCAGCTGGTCATGCCTGATGATACCCTCGGTCGCGTTAGCGCCAAGCAGTGAACTGCTGGCTGAGGCAATGCCCATTTTAAGCGCTGTTTCCAGGTTTCGGCCAGACCAGGCGGCGTATAGGGCACCTGAGAGAAATGCGTCGCCAGCGCCTGTGGTATTGATAATCTGCTTTTCGGGGATTGCAATGGATGGCATTTTCGTCACATGTCCGGCCTGATCCATGCCAACCGCACCCTCACGCGAATGAATCACCACCCACTCTTTCACACCGTATTCAAAAAGCGCCCTGCAGTTGTCAATCACCCGCTCCACCAGCAGATTGTGGTTTTCATCGCGCACAGGAATACCGGTTGTTTTAGATGATTCCGTTTCATTGACGATACAGTAATCGACATATTTGAGCGCCGGCGGCACTAGGGTTTTAAAGCGGTCGGATTCTTCGCTGACAACATCAATGGATGTTTTTAGGCCTTGTTTTCTCGCCTTGTCAAGAAGTCTGGCCATTCGGGTGCCATACTCAGAATCGGGCTGATCCAGTGTGTCAAGCAAAAGAATATAGGCGACATGGAGTATATCTGCCTGCAGCAAACTAAAATCAAAATGTTCTATATCGAGAAAAGCGTTAGCGCCACGGAACTGGAAAAAAGTTCGTGTACGATTTTTTCTGTCAACCATGACATCGGTAAAACTGGTTTCACCGATACGATGGATCTGATCCATCCTGATATTCTTGAAAGCTGACATCTGGTTAATAATATAGTCTCCGGCATCATCTGAACCACAAAGTCCAATCGCGTCAACGGGCATATCCGGGTCAATTTTCGCCAGGTCAATGGCGCAGTTGCACAAGGCCCCGCCCAGATCTTTTTTTATCTGCCGGATCGTTGTCAGTGATGAATGCTGTGGATAGGCCTCTATTTCTTTGTAGTAGTCAATGATCGCGTTGCCGGCAACAGCGATTCCTTTTTTATGTTTCATTTTCACCCTCACTTCTTTGACAGAAAGATACGATCTGTGCCCATAAGTCTTTGTTTTTCATAGCTTATTGTTGAACAATCTTTGCCGTTTTATTATAACCCATAACATCATTCGCCCCGCCAGGTTCTGACCGTCTCAACCATATTGATATAGCCTTCAATCGGAACATAATCCGGAATTGAGTTGCCGGAGCCAAACGCGATGCCGCCCCTGCCCTCGCAACGGGTCAGTACATCCTGAATATAAGCCTGCATGCTTGGTCGGTCAAGCTGGCAGACAGCGTCTGTGTCTATGCCGCCAAAATTACCGATTCGATCACCGTACATCTCGGCCCAGACCGGGAACCGGGCGATCTGATCTTCATTAGAATGCTTGGCGTCAATCCCGGCGACTTGAATCAGGTCTTCCATCACATTAAAGATATGGCCACAGGAATGAAGCAGGAAGGGTCGGCCTTTAGCATGAACCTGATCAATAATACGCTTATAAGCCGGAACAATATGTTCGCGAATATCGTCTGCCGACAGCAGCGTTGTGCTCTTAAACCCAAGATCATCGCCAAACCGCATGACACAGTAAAGGTCACTGTATCTATCAAGAAACTGCTGCCAGATCAGCCGGTTGTTCTCACCGATCTGGCGAAACAAATCAGCGTAAAGCTCCGGGTCATCAATTTTTATATAACACAAATCCTCAAAACCGGTTATATCCTGAACACACTCAAAAATGCCGTTACCCGGACCGCCGATTGCTTTCATCCCGTCCGGCATCACACTGGCCAGCGCGTCAAACTGTTCTTTGTAAGCGTTCCAGAATCGCTGTGGTATCTCATCCCAGGGATAGCGGTCAAAATCTTCCCGGGTTTTAATCGCGCCGTCCACATGCGACCCCAGAGCGCCGCTGCCCGGCATAACTGCCCCGATACAGCATTCAAAGCTTACTGTATCGTAGCCCATTGTTTTAAAAAAGTCGCAGTAGGCTCTGAAAAACGCCTGTTTGTCAGCGAAGTCTCCCTGGATCAGACCGGCAAACTCATATCCGAGTATTTTCTCCATGTGCCCGGTACTGATCAGATGCTCATACAGCGGTAATCGTTCGGCCGGAATATTTCGGGCCGCGTTGACAATATGCCGGTAATCGGGTTCAAAATGTTTCATCGCAAGTCTCCTGGACTGATGGGTTATCGGTTCATTGATCTACCTGTTTGATCTGGCCGCGGTCATGTTCTCACCGCAGGAACTACGGATAATAATCTGGGTTGGCAGCATATGGCGAATGCTTTGCCTGCTGCCGCTTATGATGCGGGAAATCGCTGTTTTAGCCGCTGTAGCGCCAATCAACAGACCATTTTGCGCGACCGTTGTCAGCGGCAGGCTGGCATATCTGGCGGCTGATGTATTATCAAAGCCGATCATGCCAATCTCACTGCCAAGCTTGACACCTTTATCAGTTAAATCATTCATGACCGCCAAAGCGGTCGCGTCATTTTCACAAAACAGGCCCAGTGGCGTGTGGGCTAAATAGGCATCCAGATCACGGAAAAACGATGTGGTGCTGAAGTCTATCTCACCGAGTGATTCCGCCGGCAAAGGCCATGGTCTGTCCTGCACCAGCGGATTGATAAAATTCATATGATACTGATTCAAACCACGGATAAAGCCTTGCAGTCTGTCCTGAACCGATGAAGCCTTGATTGTATTGCCCAGGAACGCGGCATGACGAAATCCCTGTGTATAAAGATGCCGTGCGGCGATAAAGCCGCCGCTGATATTATCGGACGAAATAAAATCAACATGCTCGAAGCCCGGATTACAGTCAATAAACGATAGGTAAAGGTCCTTTTTTTCCAGCTCCAGAATAGTCTCATCAAGTTCAAACGAGGCGGGAAACAGCACAATTCCCCGAGCGCCGGCCTTTATTGCTCGCGAAATTGTATGCTGTTCAGACGTGTCAACGCTGCTGATACCGGTCAGAACCGCGAAGTTCTCTTCTGAGGCAGCATCAATAAAGCCTTTGAGGATTTCATTAACATATTCGTTATTGACGTCAGGAAGAATCAGGGCAATAATCTTTTTAACTTCCTGATCTGATTGAGACGGCAAGACCGCTTTGACAAATGTTCCCTTGCCGCGGATACGCTCAACCAGCCCGTCGCGCTCAAGTGTCGCCATCGCCTGTCGAAGCGGGTAGCGGCTGACTTTCAGCTGTTCACACCACTCATCTTCTGTCGGCAGCCTGCTGCCGGGAGAAAACTGCCCGTCCGCGATTCCCTTGCGAATATAATCTAGAATCTGCTGATGAATAGGGGTTGATGTACCTTTACGAATCATATTATTCACGCTTTCAACACGATTCACTGGCCAATTTGATGAACGGTTTTTCGTCTTCTTCAATCTCACTAAAGCGGCCAACGTTCTGATCGTTAAAAAAGTTGTCATGCGCGTCGTCGTTGGCAGTTGATACTTCACCTACAATCGCGTAATCAGATAAGGCCCAAAAAGCATGCCTGACATGCTGCGTCAGTGTGATCCGCTCCCCGGCGTGCAGGACTACTTCCTGATCGGTCGGAACTGTTTTGATTTCACCGTTGATCTTGACGTCAACCTGCGCCTGGTCAGATATCAGCTGAATGGCCAGCTGACCGAACCGGCAGATGATATCCTCTTTTTTGCTGGCATGGTAATGGTCGGGGGTTACCTGATTTTTCTGGACAAACATAATTTTCTCGCAATACTCAGGCTCCTCCGCCAGATTAACAGAAACAAGACCTGAACGAGCAAAATCACGCAGTCCGAAGTCGGTCACATCCCACTTTGGATTTGGCGGCAAAAACCAGTGATGTGTCTTAAACGCTTTCATAGCACTTTGAATGGCCTGGTTAATCTCTGATCTTTTCATAAAATGGACCTCACTTCTTTAGAAATGTTTCGTTCTGCCCGGCTGCTGAACGCCTGCCGGGCGAACGATTTTTCCCAGTTTATCTGAATGCTCATTTCGCGGTTATTATCCTGGATTATTGTGCCTGGTTCAGTTTACATTTAAATGTCAGCATTTCATTTGGCCGGACATCAAAACTAACTTTGTCATCTTTTCTTGTCAGCTCAAGTTCCAGCTTATTTTCGATAATATCAGCAGCGGTTATATCAGCCAGATCTTTAACAGATAGCCATCCTTGTCCGGACTTGCCTGCTGCCTCATACACCCGCAAGACCAGATACTGGTTATCCTCGGAAATTTTCATGCCGGACATAACCAGATTATCGCTCAGTGCCAGTAAAGACTGGCTAAGCGGCAGCGACCCCTGATGCGACGTATTGGTAATCGCCTGCAGCGGATATCTGAAACTATGATCAACCTGGTGATACGCGTTTTTGCCGCAAAGGCCCACACCAATTCTATATTCATGCTTTCCGTATTCCGGGTACCGATCCGGATACTGTGAAGCACGCAGCAAGGTCAGTTTCAGCGAATTTTCCTCGCCGCGATAAGCATATACACTGTCAGCCAGCAGAACCAGTGACTGGTCTGCCTTTTTATTATAGGCGGCTCCCAGGCCCAGCGCCGGCACATCATGCTCAAGCGAAGGACGCTCAATAGTACCGCAGGCGATTTTATAATCATAGACATTTGTTTTAAAAGCGAACGGCAGATTAAACTTCAAAGCCGGAATACCCTGCTCTTTTGAAAACGCTTCATGCCAGTCAGCGTCCACCTGGTAAACAACCATTTTAGCGCTCGCGTCAAGGGCGACCTTGACTTTGATTTTTGACTGCTTATAAGGCATTTCATAAGTGATTCTCTCCTGAATGCCTCCCTGCTGATTGATTTCT
>SLMY01000054.1 GCA_007133255.1 Clostridiales bacterium | reverse complement strand
GAGATTACGAGGACATGATTTTCGTTTCAAGACAGATCGCCAGGTCTTTTCGAGGCATGCTGTTGATTATGGCACTCAACTCTTGATTGAGACCGTGCTTGATGATGAAAAACTGTATGGCAGAATGCTCGATCTGGGATGTGGATATGGACCGGTCGGGATCATATCTAAACGCTTGGCACCCCACCTTGATCTTGTGATGAGTGATGTAAATAAGCGTGCTGTCAGCCTGGCTAAAGAGAACTTGAAACTAAATCAAATCAAATATGTGCAAGTCATTGTCTCTGACGGACTGCAGCATATTGAGGGCTCTTTTAATGTCATTTCACTTAATCCGCCTGTAAGGGCCGGTAAGCAGGTGGTCTACCGCTTGTTTGAGGACGCTTTCGCGCACCTGGCGAAAAATGGTTATCTGTATGTTGTCATACAAAAAAAACAAGGCGCTTTATCAGCGCAAAAGGCACTTGAGACAATAACACCTCATGTTGAGCGGATTAACCGGTCAGCTGGATACTGGGTGCTTCGGGCTGAGAAAACTGAATAAGCGGCTGCCTGGTCCTATAGCAGCTGCCAGCCGCTGATTTCGCTTAAGGTGAAAATCGTTCACTTTTCATTCAATATTTTATCAATTAAAGAGACATGATTGCATCCGTTTCGAGTATACTGTAGATTAGAATTTAGCTGAATAGACAGGAGCGCTGTCTGTTTGGCTGATTTTGAGTGAGGAGGATAAAAGATGCTTAGTGAAATCAAAGATGTTGGGCAAAGGCTTAAAGGCATGCGTGATGTGTTATGTATTTCAGCCGAAGAGATGGCTGATGTGACAGGTGTGACGCTTGATGACTATCTGGCAGTTGAAGACGGGACAAAAGATTTCAGCTTCACTTTTCTTTATAAAGCCGCGGGCAGATTCGGCATAGACCTGACTGAACTGATAACCGGTGAGTCACCTCATCTTACAGGATATACAATTGTCAGGAAAGGTCAGGGACTGCCAATAGAAAGGCGCGAAGGATTTAAGTACCTTAATCTGGCGGCTCAGTTCAGAAACCGGCAGGCTGAAGCGTTCCTGGTGACCGCGCCATTTGAGAAAGAGGAAGAAAAAGCTCAGATAAAACTAAATACACATGATGGACAGGAAATGGATTATGTTCTCAGCGGTGTGATGCGGATTTGTGTTGACCAGCATGAAGAGACGCTGCGAGAAGGTGATACGATATACTATGACGCGGCCAGACCTCATGGCATGGTCGCGGTAGATGGACAGGACTGCCGGTTTCTGGCAATTGTAATTAAAAAATAGGAGCTGCTGTGATGCAAAATCTGTATAAGAAATATATTCATGAGACTTATAATGAACAAGGCGACATCCTTGACTTTAGGCTTGACGTACCTGATCGGTTTAATTTCGCGTATGACATTGTTGATCAGGTGGCCGAACGTGAGCCTGGCAGAAGGGCGATGTTCTGGCGTAATGAGCTTGGTGAGTCACATACCTTCACTTTCTATGATATGAAAGAGAAAAGTGATCAGTGCGCGTCGTATCTGCAGTCTCTTGGCATCGGCAAAGGTGACAAAGTTATGCTGATTCTAAAGCGCCATTACCAGTTCTGGTTTACAATTTTGGCCCTGCACAAGTTAGGCGCTGTCGCGATTCCGGCAACCAATCAGCTGCAGAGCAAAGATATCGTCTACCGTATCAGCGCCGCTGATATTTCAGCTGTTATCTGTACATCAGACGGCACAGTCTCAGACGCGGTAGAAGAAGCTGCCAAAACGCTTGAAAAGGATCTGACGCTGATCATGGTTAAGTCAGCGAAGCGCGGCTGGCTTGATTATGAACAAGGTCTGGGGAAAGCAAACGCCTTTATCAAGCCGTCCGGGTCTGATTTGCCGGAAAACCATGACATGATGCTTCTTTATTTTACATCGGGTACGACGGGAATGCCCAAAATGGTTGGCCATGATTTCTCATACCCGATCGGGCATATTCCTACCGCGAAATACTGGCATAAAGTAGACCCTGAAGGGTTGCATCTGACTATTTCTGAAACAGGCTGGGCTAAATCTGTTTGGGGCAAACTTTATGGGCAGTGGATCATGGAAGCGGGTATTTATGTATATGACTTCGAAAGATTCTCGCCAACCGATATGCTGGAAAAAATAGGGACAGACCGGATTACAACATTCTGCGCACCTCCCACCATTTATCGTTTCCTGATCAAAGAAAATTTGTCAGCTTACGATCTGTCTTCACTGCAGCACTGCACAATTGCTGGTGAGGCGCTCAATCCTGAAGTTTATGAACAGTTTCTGAAAGCGACCGGCCTTGCCTTGAAAGAGGGCTATGGCCAGACAGAAATGACGCTGGCGGTCATGACACCTTACTGGATGAAGACCAAACCAGGGTCAATGGGCAAACCTTCATCTATATACAATATCGCTTTACTCGATGATGATAATCAGCCGGTACAGCCGGGCCAATCAGGTGAGATTTGTGTTATGACCGGTGCAGACAAGCTCGCGGGCATGTTTTCCGGTTACCATAAAGATCCTGAACTGACCGCGTCTGTCTGGTATGATGGTATTTATCATACCGGTGATCTTGCCTGGCAGGATGAAGACGGTTACCTCTGGTTTGTGGGCAGGACAGATGATATCATAAAAAGCTCCGGATACCGGATTGGGCCGTTCGAGGTAGAAAGTGTTCTGATGGAACACCCAGGTGTGCTTGAATGCGCCGTAACCGGTGCTCCTGATGAAGTCCGTGGTCAGGTTGTTAAAGCAACGGTTGTGCTGGCTAAAGGCTATGAGGCATCCGAAGCGCTGAGAGAAGAAATGCAGACATATGTAAAAACACATACTGCTCCTTACAAGTACCCGCGCGTACTTGAGTTTGTCAACGAGCTGCCAAAAACGATCAGCGGTAAAATCCGCAGAGTTGAGATACGGGAAAAATCAGGTGAAAATGAGTAAATCAGATGCTTATATCTATTGTCAGGCGATAGGTCAGGATAGTCATCGCTTTGTTACCCCTGATGAATTCAAGAACCAGCCTGATCGCAGGCTGGTTCTTGGCGGCTTAATCATATCTGACGCGAGCCCTTTAGCCGGGAACAGTGACGCGGATGTCATGCTGCACGCTTTAACAAACGCGATATCTGGTCTGACCGGTGTTAATATTCTGGGTAAAAAAGCTGATTATATGTGTTCTGAACAGGGGATTACTGACAGTGCCCGTTATTTAGCGGAAGCAATGAAATATCTGGAGCAATGGGAGCTGCTTCATCTGTCTTTTTCAGTTGAGGCAAAAAACCCGCGTTTGTCTTCCTGGATTGAACCGATCAGGAAAAACATCGCCCGCTTAACCGGGCTGACGGCCGCTCAGGTTGGTCTGACCGCCACGAGCGGTGAAGGCCTGACCGCGTTTGGTAAAGGTGAAGGGATCATGGTATTTTGTGTCATCAGCGCCAGAAAACCGGAACCAGACAACAGCTGATGACAGCCTTATTTCCTTTAGTCGATCACCACATCAATCTTCAGCTTTTTAATCGTTGAGCAGCTATTGATCAATCTTCCAGTTTTTGATCGCTGATCAGCTTTGCCAGCAGCAAATCGAATGGGGTTGTCAGCTTGATATTGTATTCAGAGCCTTCTGTTATATAGGTCTGAACACCATGAAACTCAAGAACTGAAAGATCATCAGTACCGCTAAATCCCTTTTGAGAGGCATGGCTGTAGGCCTGTGCCAGCAGCTGAAAAGAAGCGCCCTGGGGTGTCTGCATACGCCATAGTGTCTCTCTTTCCAGAGTTGAAGTAATGGCCCTGTTCTTGCCGACACACTTAACGGTATCTGTTACCGGCATGGCCGCGCCGCAGGCCTGGTTGTCGCTGATCCCTTGAATGACCCTGTCTATTACCGCGTGGCTGATAAAACAGCGGGCAGCGTCATGAACAAGAATAACCGGATCAGTTATTTTGGCGCCCTCAGCCCGATCAGCTGCCAGAAGCCGCGTCTCAATATAACGCAGACCTTTAAATACAGATTCCTGTCGGGTTTCTCCGCCAACCGTTACCCCGGCCAGCCTGGACCATTTATTCCGGTCTGTTATCAGGCGGATCTTGTCTAAATCCGATTTTGAGGTAATGATCACAATGCCGCTGACATCAGGATGACTGTTAAAGGCCTCAACTGTCCTGCAGATAACCGGCACACCCTCTATGGTGAGGAAAGGCTTATTAACCGGCTGATTCATTCTTGAGCCGCTGCCGGCTGCCGGGATCAGAACATATACTTCTCTTTTTTTCTTTTTAGACATGATTGTATCTCTCATTCAAAAAGCATATCGAGCGCTTCACTTATGCGGTCGGCGAAATAGAGTTCGCATCGGTCTGGCAATACTGTTTTCTCAAGAGTTTTACGGACTCCTCCAGGTAAGATGAAGCTTTTAAAGCCCAGCCTGACAGCCTCCTGAATCCGCCGGTCAGCCTGCGATACACTGCGTATCTCCCCGCTGAGCCCAACCTCTCCAAATACCAGCGTCTGTTTTTTGACCGGTCGATTCTTCAAACTCGAGGCAACCGCACAGATGACAGCAAGATCGGCCGACGTTTCATTAAGTCGAAGACCGCCGACAACATTAATATAAGCATCCATATTGCTCAGGCCAAACTGGAAATATTTGTCCAGTATCGCCATCAGCATGATTGAACGATTGCGGTCAAGACCTTGTGCCATGCGTTGAGGTGATCCGTAAGCTGAAGGGTTGAGCAGAGCTTGTATTTCAACAAGTAAAGGTCTTGTTCCTTCAAGGCAGGCCGTTACGACAGATCCGGGCACATGAATCGGACGGCCTTCAAGAAAAGCTTTTGATGCGTTTTCCACTGGCTGTAAACCCCGGTCGCTCATTTCAAACAAACCAAGTTCATCTGTAGCGCCAAAACGATTTTTAACCGCACGCAGCATACGGTAGTTTTGCTGTTTCTCACCTTCAAAATAAAGCACCGTATCAACCATATGCTCCAGTACACGAGGTCCGGCAATAGCGCCGTCTTTTGTAACATGTCCT
>SLMY01000265.1 GCA_007133255.1 Clostridiales bacterium | reverse complement strand
CAGCCAGCCGGCAGATGATATCACTGGCGCGAGATTTGTTATTTTAACCACAGCCGCTCAGCCTGCTGTAGCGGCCATTCACGATCGTCAGCCGCTGATTTTGCCAAGAAGCTGGCTTCGCAGCTGGGTGCTGGATGAAACCCTGGCACGGCAGCTGCTTTCGTATGTGCTGGAAAAGCAGCTGCAGCTGCAAGATGTTTAAATTTTAAAGCCGTACCGGCTGGAACATTACCTGCGTGATCTGCGTCTAATCGTTGTTTGCTTGTGTTACGCTGAGTCGTTTTGAGCGTGTGAACAGCCAATAGTGACAGATAGCCGGATCATGATAAAATAGGTGATGATCAGTCAGACCAAAGGAGTGTTGTATGCCCTCAATGCCTGTAAAAGCCAGTGAATGGAAACTTCGTTTCAGACAGTTGATCCTTCGCAATAAAAAAACATTGCTGGCTTTCGCGATGCCGTTTTCGATTCTGCTGTTGTCATACTTGCTGCGGGGTATTTATCCAATAGCCAACCGCAGTCTGCTGACCATCGATTTATTCCATCAGTACGCGCCTTTCCTGGCGGAACTCCAGGCCAAACTGCGGGGCGGAGGCAGTTTACTCTATTCGTGGAGCGGCGGCCTGGGTACAAATTTCTGGGCTTTGCTGGCCTATTATCTTGGCAGTCCGCTGAATGTACTGACAATCTTCTTTCCCGCTTCTTTTTTGACCGAAGCGGTGCTCTTGCTGATTATCTTGAAAATCGGCCTGGCCGGCGCCTGTTTTTATCTTTATCTTCGTGGTGTCTGGCATCAGGAAAACTTGTTGATGGTTGGTCTTTCATCTTTCTACGCTTTATCAGCGTACGCGCTGGCGTATTCTTGGAATATCATGTGGCTCGACAGCCTTTATCTTTTGCCGCTGGTGATGCTGGGCATGGTCCGAATGGTGCGGGACAGGCGTTATCTGTTGTATATTCTCAGTCTGGCGATGGTGATCGCGGTTAACTATTATATTGCTTTTTTTGTCTGTGCTTTTACCTTGCTCTATTTTCCAATCTGTCTTTTCCATTACCAGAGCCTGGCGCGTCCGGGACATTTCTTCGCAGCTGTTGGGAAATTCGCCGGATTTTCGCTTCTGAGTGCCGGGCTGGCGTCCTTTTTGCTGCTGCCTACTTATTTTTCACTGCGGCTTACTTCCGCGGCCGGTGACGCGTTTCCATCCAGCCTGACCCATTACTTTGACTTGTTCGACTATATCGGTCAGCACTTCATGCTGGTTCCGCCCACTATCCGCAGCGGCATGCCAAACCTCTACAGCGGTGTCCTGCTGCTGATTCTTGTTCCGATGTACTTTCTGGCACGATCAGTACCGCTTCGAATGAAGTTCCTGCATGGCGGCCTGATTCTGTTTTTGTTAATCAGCTTTAACCTTAACCACCTCAATTTTGTCTGGCACGGCATGCATTTTCCCAATCAGCTGCCTTACAGAAATTCATTTGTGTACATCTTCTTAATCCTCAGTATGAGTTATCCTGCGCTCAAAAGCCTTCGTGAGTTCAGGGGCAAGCAGATTGGTATGATCTGCGGCGGACTTGTTGTGCTTGTTTTACTAGGTGAGAAGCTGTTTGAAGAGCCATTGCCGATACAGGCGACTTATCTGACCATACTATTTATTGCCCTGTACGCTGGTGTGCTGACGATCAACAAAATTCGCCGTCTGCATCCTCAGGACTGGGCGATGGCTGTGTTTTTCGTGATGATCGCGGAACTGCTCATTTATACAATTATGACGGTTCATGTGATCGATACAACGGAGCATTACTCAAACCGCGAGGGCTATCTGGCCGGTTCAGAAGTCGCGCATATCAAACGTGAGATTGATTCGATAAACGCGGAACATGACCCGGAAGATTTTTTCAGAATGGAAGTCTTTCCGCCCAAAACAACGAATGATCCATACTTGTACCAGTATCGCGGCCTGTCTATCTTCTCGTCAACGATGCCGACGAATCCTGTTTCGGTTTTTCAGAATCTTGGCTATCACAGCAACGGAATCAACAGTTATAAATATGAAGGGTCAAATTTGCTGCTCGACTCACTTTTCGGGATCCGGTATCTTATTCGCCGATCAGGCTCTATAGATGATACCTTGCGGTCTTTATGGGTTTCAACCAGTGAGGTTGATGTTTATAAAAATATGTATGCTTTGCCGCTGGGATATATGGGCAAACCGGAACTGGCCGACTGGACAAGCCAGGGCTCAAACCCGTTCTCGATACAAAACCAGCTGCTGTATCTGCTTACAGGATCTGATCCGGTTTTCTCCCAGATTCAGGTGGAAGAGACAGAAGAAGACCATGATAACCTGATCATCAACCGTTCCGGCCAGTACCTGATGAATTTCAACCGGCCGAACACCAGCCAAAGTTCTATGGCGAGGCTGAAGGTTGAAACAGAGCAGTCCCGGCAGGTTTATCTTTACCTTGATGTGACAGCCAATCAGCCGGAGCGCGGCTATGTCATGATTGATGAACAGCGGATCAACTTTAACGCGCGCCGGTCAACACTGGTTGACCTGGGCTGGGTAGAAGCCGACTCAGAAGTGGTGCTGCACCTTTCGTTTGGTGATTCAGCCCCGGCCAGCAGCCGTTTTGAGTTTTACGCCTATGCTTTCAATGTGCCTGTTTTTGAGTCCGCGATAGAAACACTTCGCGGCCAATCACTGCAGCTTGATTCCTTCAAGGACACAAAACTGAACGGAACGGTTACGGCTCATGAAGAAGGCGTTTTGTTCCTGACAATACCATATGACAAAGGCTGGAGCCTGAAAGTGAATGGTGAGAAGCAGTCCTTCATGGCCATTGATAACGGGCTGATAGGTGTTGCGCTTCCCGCTGGCACTCACACGATTGAAATGACTTACAAGCCGGCCTGGTTTATGATTGGCCTGCTGATCAGTTTGACTTCCATACTGGTTCTGCTTATCCTTTATCAGATTCCCGGCGGTCCGGGTCGACCGCCGCGAAAAAAGAAAAAAGCGGGTGTCAGGCCAGTTGATATGCAGCAACTGTGATATAATGGAACTAATTAAACATCTCGGTGCGAACCGAAAAAGGAGGAATTATAACATGCATAATCAAAGAGATTTTTACCGCTGTGATATTTGCGGCAACATTGTAGCCATGATTGAAGACGGTGGCGGTGAACTTGTATGTTGTGGTGAGCCGATGAAACTGCTGAAGGCAAACACAACCGACGCGGCGACAGAAAAACATGTGCCTGTTTGCAAGCGTGATGGCAATAAACTGAACGTTGTTGTTGGCAGTGTTCCCCATCCAATGACAGAAGAGCATTATATTCAGTGGATTGCCATTGCTCAGGATAGCCTCACACAACATGTAGCGCTCAAACCCGGACAGGAGCCTGCTGCTGAATTTACAGTTGGCGACGGGCCAATTACAGTATATGAATACTGCAACCTGCATGGTCTGTGGAAAGCTGAAGCTGAATAATCTATTGGTGTTAGCGGGGTTGTCTCAAAAGCGTTGCTTAGCTTTTGAGGCGGCCCTCTTTTTATGTTAATCAGGAGAATAAGGAGTGACATGCATGATGTTTAGTGGTGCTGACTGGATTTGGACCTTGTTTTTTGGCGCGAATATATTCTTGCTGCTGCTGGGTCTGCTGGCAGGCTTGATATCGCTCATAGCGTATATACTGATCGCTTTAGGCTTATACAAGGCCGCCTTAAAACGAAATATGCAGTATCCGTGGCTGAGTTGGATTCCGGTTGCCCGTTATTATCTGATTGGTCTGATGCTGAATAATGTGCTGAAGATAACGCCCCGCTATAAGCTTCAGTATTTTCAATATGTCTTTCCAGGTGTGATGCTGGTATCTATTCTGGGCAGCGGCAGTTTTCTGGGCGGACTGGCCGGTTTTTTAACTGTCGTTCTGGCTGTTTTAGGTTATGCCGCCTTGTTCAGGCAGTATCGTGAATCAAACGCGGTTGTATACGGTGTGCTGGCCGGCATTCCTTTTTTGCAGATAATCGGCAGCTTTTTTGTGTTGAGAATAGGCGATAAACCCGCGCCTGATTTATCGGCAGATACAACTGTTTTCCCGAACAGCTGATGCGAAAAGCGCGTCATGCTCGTGAAAATCCGCTGTGGGAAGAAACGTACGAAGCGCGCCGCGATCCTTCTATGCGAATGACACGTTTGGCGGACTCACTTTGAAATTAATTCTTATCCAACTTTAAATTCGGTCCTTCCGGAGGTGCGGAAAGTGAATGTACTGATAGCTGATGATCAAACCTTATTTCGGGATATGATGCTGAATCTGCTTGATAAGGAGCCTGATATCACACATATCGGCAGTGTCAGCAATGGCTCCGACGCGATAGCGTTTTGCACATCCCGTCAGGTTGATCTGGTGCTGATGGATATTCGCATGCCGGAGATGGATGGTATAACAGCTTCCCGGAAGCTGAAGGATGTTTCGCCTCATAGCAAGATAATTTTGCTTACAGCCTTTGAAGATCGTGATTTAACAGGTCTGTCTGCTATTGATAATATTTTTTGTGTTCTGCTTAAAGATATTCATGCTGAACAGCTGATGAAAATTATCAGGCTGAGTGCTTATAATCTGTTTGTTGTTGACCGCCAGTGCCTGCCCGCGCTGTCTGAATCAATGAAGCTGGCAAAAGAGGCCGCGGAAGACTCAAAACAGCAAGGTGCCCCGGACTTTTCATCAATTGATCTTCAGATCCTTAAATGTTTAACTAAAGGGATGAGCAACAAAGAAATCGCTGAATCGATCAATTATTCTGAAGGGACTGTGAAAAGCCATCTTTCCCACCTGCTGGCTGAGACAGGATTGAAAGACCGCACACAGCTCGCTTTGTTCGCGCTCAAGAATCATCTTGTGCAGTAGGATTCGTCAGCGGGACTGAAAGATAAACCCCAAAGCCGCTGCTATCGCCTTGTATTCTGATTTCACCGCCCAGTGATTCGGCACGCTGCCGCATACTGCGAAGACCAAAACCCATCTGATAGTCAGTATCACTTTCACCATTATCGAGAATGATTAACT
>SLMY01000102.1 GCA_007133255.1 Clostridiales bacterium | reverse complement strand
TAAAGAAGATAATTTCTGGGAACATGGTACCGGCCCATGCGGTCCTTGTTCTGAGATTCATTTCGATCGCGGTCCCGACAAAGGCTGCGGCAGTCCTGACTGCAAGGTTGGCTGCGACTGCGATCGTTATGTTGAATTCTGGAATCTTGTTTTTACGCAATATAATAAAGAAGAAAACGGAACTTATACACCACTTGAAAAGAAAAATATTGATACAGGCGCGGGTCTGGAACGGCTGGCTTGTATTATGCAGAATGTAGACAGCTTATTTGAAGTTGATACAATCAGGGCTGTCCTGGATAAAGTGTGCGGCCTGGCCGGCACAGATTATGGTCAGAGCCAGAAATCAGATGTGGCGATACGCGTGGTCGCGGATCATATACGCAGCACGACCATGATGATCAGCGATGGTATTATTCCGTCTAACGAGGGTAGAGGTTATGTTTTAAGGCGCTTGCTGCGAAGAGCGGCCCGTTATGGCAGATTGCTCGGTATTGAAGGTCTTTTTCTGGATAAGATCGCTCAGATCGTGATCAGGGAATCAGCCGCAGCTTACCCGGAACTGGCTCAGCGGCAGGATTATATTCTGCAAATAATCCGTCTGGAAGAAGAACGCTTTAGTGAGACCATTCAGCAAGGGCTGGTCATTCTTGAAGATTTAATTGATACAGCGAAGAAAAATCATTCTGATCAGTTAAGTGGTCCTGATGTTTTTCGCCTGCATGACACCTATGGATTTCCGCTTGACTTGACCCGTGAGATTGCTGCTGAGCAAAAACTTGGTATCGATGAACAAGGCTTCAAGGCGCAGATGGATCAGCAGAAAGAAAAGGCTCGCAGCGCTTTACGTGATAAAAATGGCTCGGCCTGGAGTGAAGGCGGACTGGCGGAAGGTATTGACCGTTCGCGTGTCACAGTTTTTCGCGGGTATGAGAAGCTTGAAGAGCGGGCAAACGTGCTTTACGTGTTAACCGCTGACAAAAATCCCCGCCTTGTTGATACTGCCGCCGCCGGTGACAGGATTCAGATTATCACTGACCAGACTCCTTTTTATGGTGAGTCGGGCGGTCAGACGGGTGACCGGGGTGAAATAGCTCATGAAGACGGCATTTGCTATGTTGAAGATACGAAGAGAACACCTGAAGGGTTTTTTCTTCATCTTGGCGTGGTGAAAGCAGGAACTTTTAAGCCAGGTGACACAGTACTGATGAAAGTCAGCAGCCATCACCGTCTGGCGACAGCAAGAAATCATACAACAACTCATATTTTACACAAGGCTTTGAAAGATGTACTGGGGGAGCATGTCGCACAGTCCGGATCATCTGTTTCTCCTGAGCGGCTGCGCTTTGATTTCACTCATTTTAAGCCGTTGACCGAAACTGAGAAAATAGAAATTGAAAAAATAGTAAATGGTGTGATCTTGAGTAACGCGCTTGTCTATACTGAGGAAATGTCTATAGATGAAGCGAGAAAACAAGATGTGGTCGCGCTGTTTGATGAAAAATACGGCGCCAGGGTACGAGTCGTTTCGGTTGGTGAGTTCAGCCGGGAATTGTGCGGCGGCACACATCTGTCACGTTCATCTGAGGCCTGTTATTTCAATATTCTTTCTGAAAGCGGCATCGCGGCCGGCGTCAGAAGAATTGAGGCTGTTACAGGTGAAGAAGCGTTCGAGTTGATCAGAAGACAGCAGATGGTTCTAAAAGACACGGCCGCGATACTAAAAACCTCTGCTGACGAGATCGGTAAAAGAGTTGAAGCGCTCCTGGACCAGAATAAGCAGCTGGAGAAGCAGCTTGAACAACAGCAGAAAAAACAGGCCGGGTCGGTTGCGGACGCGTTGGCCCAGGAGGCAGAAGTATGGGATGGTATTAAGTTGATCGCCAGGAAGGTTGAGGCTTCTGACCAGCAGCTGCTGCGTGAAACTGCCGACAAAGTAAAACAGATGGCCGCGCCGGCAGTGGTTGTACTTGCTGCCGAGTCAAATGGTAAAGTTTTATGGGTGGCGATGGCCGCGAAAGAAACGCTGACTAAAGGTGTACACGCTGGAAACCTGGTTCGTGAGGCAGCCCGGATAACCGGGGGCGGCGGCGGAGGCAGACCAGACATGGCACAGGCCGGAGGGAAAAATCCTGATAAAATAGAAGAAGCGCTTCAAAAAGTCAGAGAAACTGTGCTTCAAACGTTGAAGGGAAAGTGAGGGTTTAAATGGCTGAATGCATTTTCTGCAAGATCGCTCGAGGGGAGATTCCCTCAAAAAAAGTCTTTGAGAATGATCAGGTCATCGTTTTTCATGACATAAAACCGGTTGCTCCGGTACATGTCCTGATTGTGCCGAAAAAACACGTATCAGACCTGCTGTCACTTGAACAAGACGCTAATGGCCCTGCGATAGCCTGGACTTTGTTTCAGGCAGCGGCTGAAGCTGCCGGAAAGCTGGGTGTTGACAAAAAAGGGTTTCGCCTGATCAATAATTGCGGTGAGGACGGAGGCCAGACTGTTGATCATATCCATCTGCATTTGATTGGCGGCAAACCACTGGGTGAAGGACTGATCTGATCGCTCAGTCCATGAATCATGCCCTCAGAAAGGTGAACTGAGATGTCAGCGAAAGGTGTGTTGAGCGGCGCGGGCGTGGCAGTTCAGCGCCGGCCAGTAAGAATCAGATGAAGTTACGGTTGACGTGGACCGGTGTAAACGAGTATAATATGGCATGATGTGGCTTGTATCCGGCTTGTCCGAAACAAAGCCGCGTTAGTTATCGCCGTGAGGGGAGGGAAGTAGATGTCAGAAGTCAGAGTTAAAGAAAACGAGTCCCTTGACAGTGCGCTCAGACGTTTTAAACGTTCGTGTGCAAGGTCCGGCGTTCTTGCGGAAGTTCGGAAACGTGAACACTATGAAAAACCGAGTGTTAAGCGTAAGAAGAAATCTGAGGCTGCCAGAAAAAGAAAACGCTGATCAAAACCTGCCGTTGCGGATCAGGCAGTCAGCTGCTAAAAGAGCTGTGGCTGAATGCGCAATTTAAGTCAGATCCTGATAGATTCTCCGAGAATCATCTAATAAGAAACTGATTATTTTATCAGCTGCTAAAGCGATAAGTCAGGAATCAGGGACCCGATGAGAAGGAATATCAGCCGACACAGAACGGCTGTCAGAAGAGACTGGCATGATCAGGTCAAATAATCTGACAGGCGGCAGCAGGAATTAAGTATTTTGGTAGGGGCTCGATGTCTGAAAAAAGATATCGAGCTCTTATTGTCTTAGGACAAACCGGGGCTGGAAGAGGTGTTTTCAGGATAATGCTGATAAAAAAAGAGTGGCAGATTATGCATGATACCTCTGAACAAGGTGATCTTATCGAGTGGCTGCTGATTTCACGGCAGGTTTTGTCCGAAAAAGAAAGAACCCTTTTCTTTGCAGGGACATTAGAGGATCTCCATGATCCTTTTGAGCTGCCTGATATGAAAAAAGCTTGCGTCCTGCTCGCGGATACACTGGAAAAAGGCGGCCGTGTTCTGATCCATGGTGATTATGATGTAGATGGCCTTACTTCAACAGCTCTGACGCTGCATGTCCTTACAGCACTTGGTTTCTCCTGTGAAACAGTCATTCCTGACAGAATCAATGATGGATATGGCCTGTCTGACAACAGCCTTGAAACAATTGAAGCGTTAGATTGCCAGCTTTTGCTGACAGTTGACTGTGGTATCAGCAGCCATGAGCAGATTGACATAATTAAACGAAAGGGCATGAAGGTCATTATCACAGATCATCACGAATGCCAGTCACACCTGCCGGCAGCTGACGCGGTCATCAATCCGAAACGGCCTGACAGCCGGTATCCATTTCGTGAACTGGCTGGTGTAGGTGTGGCCTGCAAATTGCTGCAGGCTTTTTGCCAGTTTGTGAACGCGCCGCCTTTCTGGAAACAATACCTTGATTTAGTCGCGCTGGGAACTGTCGCCGATGTTGTATCAATGCTGGATGAGAACAGGGTTCTGGTTCGGTATGGGCTGGACAAACTCAATCAGGCACCGGTCCCGGGAGTCGCCTGTCTGCTTAACCTGCTTAATATGCAAGGGCGCGCGGTAACCGAACAGACGCTTGGTTACATGGTGGGTCCGAGACTGAACGCTTCAGGAAGACTGGGAAACGCGCAAGTCACGTTAAAATTGCTGATGGCAAAAGAAATAGACGCGGCAGCAGAGTACGCCAGGTGCCTGATTCAATATAACGCGGAGCGTCAGTCGCTTGAAGGTCAACTGGTTGATGAAGCGTCTGCCGAGATAGAAAAGCAATCAGACTGGATGAATGAGTCAATTCTGATCGCGGCCAGGGATGGATGGCATCCTGGCGTTCTGGGAATCGCGGCGGCCCGGTTAGCCGAAAAATACAGTCGACCGGTCCTTGTGCTGTCTGGTGATGATGAAGTCTACCAGGGCTCAGGCCGCAGTTATGGTGATTTTAATTTGCTGCAGGCGCTGCAGGCGTCTGAAACAGACCTGATACAATATGGCGGGCACATCAAAGCTGCCGGACTTAAACTTGGCAGATCCGATCTGGATTCTTTTCGTCTGCGCATTCAACAGGCAGCGCGCGGTATGAAAGCGCCTGAATCGTACCGGACCGTCCTGATGGCAGACAAGGTGATCAGCGAGTCAGACCTGACGGTTGACCTGGCAAAGAAGCTTGAAAAACTAGCGCCATTTGGTGAAAATAATCAGCAGCCTGTATGGGTTGTCCATAATCTGAGACTTGTTTCAGCGCAGCCGGCAGGAAATGGCAGACATTTGAAAGTTAAGCTTCAGCTGACGCAATCCGGACGGTTGATTGATGGCATCGCCTTTGGTCTTGGAGCGGCAGACGAAGTCTTTCAGGTGCAGGATCTGGTCGATGTCATGTTTTCACTGGAGATCAATGCCTGGCAGCAGCGAGAATACCTGCAGCTCAATATTAAGGATATGCGCCTGAGCAAAACGGGTGATCTTCTTACAGACGAACCATGGATCGTTGAAAAACAGTACCTTATGCAGCCTGATATCCAGCGCGTCTCAGCTCTTTTTAATGTACCGGCAGAAAG
>SLMY01000020.1 GCA_007133255.1 Clostridiales bacterium | reverse complement strand
TTACAGGATTTTCACAACAGCCTGACTGTGCTAAAATAGAACAATATTTCGGTCATGTTCCGGCTGTGGACTGCTGGTAATCAATCCTTTGTTATTAATTGGATACTTTATCCAGTTCTTTCAGCCGGAATAGATATGAGGTTTATCTATGCCTGCCTTTAAAGTAATTTCAGATATGAAACCGCGCGGAGACCAGCCTGAAGCCATAAAAAAACTTGTCACAGGACTTGAAAAGAAAATGCCTGCCCAGACTCTGCTGGGCGTTACAGGTTCCGGTAAAACTTTTACCATGGCACATGTTATTGAAAAAGTTCAGCGGCCCACGCTGGTCATCGCTCATAATAAAACACTGGCTGGTCAGCTGGCTGCTGAGTTCAAAGCGTTTTTCCCGGAAAACGCCGTTGAGTATTTTGTCAGTTATTATGATTATTACCAGCCTGAAGCCTATATTGCCGCAACTGACACGTATATAGAGAAAGATTCATCGATTAATGATGAAATAGACCGTTTGCGCCATTCAGCGACCGCCAGTCTGCTTGAACGGCGCGACGTGATTGTTGTCGCTTCTGTATCCTGTATCTATGGACTGGGCGATCCTGCGGACTATAAAACACTCATGGTCCATCTGCGGCCCGGCATGCGTAAAGACCGTGATGATGTGATCCGGGAGCTGGTTGATATACAATACTCCCGCAATGATTTTGAAGCTAAGCGCGGTACCTTCCGCGTGCGTGGCGACACGCTTGATATCTATCCCGCTTCCGCGGAAGATGTGATTACACGCGTCTCGTTTTTCGGCGATGAAATTGAGAAAATAACCGAAGTTGATCGGATCACCGGCAAGGGCAGGCTGGTCAGAAATTATGCTTCTGTTTTTCCCGCCTCTCACTACGCGACTACCAGCGCCAAAATGAAACAAGCCATTATCTCAATTGAAGAGGAACTTGAAGACATCCTGGCTTTGCTGCGCAGCCAGGACAAGCTGGTTGAAGCGTACAGACTGGAGCAAAGAACCCGGTACGATCTGGAAATGCTGCGTGAGACTGGCTTCTGCAAAGGAATCGAGAATTATTCACGTCATATATCTGGCCGCAGTCCCGGTGCGGCTCCCTACACGCTGATCGATTTCTTTCCAGATGATTTTCTGATGATGGTTGATGAATCACATGTGATGATTCCCCAGATTGGCGCTATGTATAAGGGTGACCGGTCAAGAAAAGAGTCGCTGATAGAATACGGGTTCAGACTGCCATCGGCCCTGGATAACCGGCCTCTTACTTTTGCCGAGTTTGAGAAGAAAATGAGACAGGCGGTCTTTGTCAGCGCGACTCCATCGAAATATGAAGCGGAACATTCCTGCCAGGTAGTCGAACAGATTATCCGTCCGACTGGCCTGCTTGACCCACAGATCGCGATTCGGCCTATAGAAGGGCAAATCGAAGATTTACTTGCCTCTATCCGGGAAACGACCCAGCGCGGTGAACGATCCTTGATTCTGACTCTGACCAAAAAAATGGCCGAGGATCTGACTGATTTTTGCATAGAAGAGGGACTGCGGGTTCAGTATCTGCATTCGGATATCGAGACAGTGGAACGAATGAAAATACTCAGAGACCTGCGGCAGGGCAAATTTGATGTGCTGATCGGCATTAATCTGCTCCGGGAAGGCCTGGATCTGCCCGAGGTATCACTGATCGCGATCCTTGACGCTGATCAGCAGGGCTTTTTGCGGTCTGAGACATCACTGATACAGATCATTGGTCGTGCGGCCCGCAATGTGAATGGACTGGTGGTGATGTACGCCGATCAGGTGACCGATGCCATGTACCGGGCGGTTGAAGAGACGAATCGCCGGCGCGGGATTCAGGAAGCCTATAATGTGGCACACCATATACAGCCGCAAAGCGTTCGTAAAGCGGTGCGAGATGTTGTAGATACCGTAATTGAGGCTGTTGAGGAATCCGGACATGACCTGGATACAGCAGAAGAGATCCTTGATAACCGTTTTGATCATCTGACGAAATCTGAACTTGAGAAAATGGCCGTCCGTCTTGAAAAAGATATGAAACAGGCCGCACGCGATCTTGCTTTTGAGGAAGCGGCCCGCATGCGTGATCTTCTGGTCATGATCCGCGGAAAAATAAGGGAATAAACCTACAAACGGAATGTGTTATGTCCAGACCTTTTTAGGCTGGTTCCGCCAGCTGATTTTAGTGTAAACTAAGAACAGGTAAAAAACAGACAGCGGTAAAAGATCGTTGAACCTTGTCTGATTGGGCCGGCGGGATTCCTGCCGGCGGTAAATGGAGGCTAGAGATTATGACAGACGCGAACAGGCGATATAACAGGTGGATGAATGATCCGGCTCTGGATGAGGAGTCGAGACAGGAACTGGCGGCTATCGCCGGTCAGGAAAACGAGATTGAGGATCGTTTTTATATGCATCTGCAATTTGGCACAGCCGGTCTTCGCGGCGTGCTTGGTGCCGGGACCAACCGGATGAACCGTTATACAGTTGCCCGGGCCGCTGCTGGTTTCGCCAGATATCTGGCCGCTCAGGGTGAAGCGGCGTGCGAGCGCGGTCTGGCGATATCATATGATTCCAGACGATATTCTGATCTTTTCGCTCTGCAGACCGCTCTGATTTTCTGTGGCCACGGTATTCGTGTTTATCTGTCAGACCAGCTGCGACCGGTGCCGATGCTGTCTTTTGCCATTCGTTACTACCAGACAGCGGCGGGTGTGATGATTACGGCCAGCCATAATCCGGCTCAGTATAACGGGTTCAAGGCATATGGTGAAGATGGCGGACAGCTGCCGCCGGAAGCGGCCGCGGTTGTCAGCCGTGAAATGGCCGCGATTGAAAACCCGGTTGGACTGACATGGCCTTCAGAGGAGGAAGCTCGTGAGAAAGGTCTGCTGATTGAAGTGGGCCCGGCGCTTGATGACGCTTATATCGCTATGCTTCTGAAACTGTCGATAAACCGCGGCGCTGCAGCTAGTCAGGCTGATATGAGCATCATCTATACACCGCTCCACGGTACTGGATATCTCCCGGTTACACGAGTTCTGCGGGAATCAGGTTTTCGAAAGGTGCATGTTGTTAAAGAACAGGCACTGCCCGATCCTGATTTCTCAACCGTCGAGAGCCCAAATCCAGAGGAACGCTCAGCCCTTAAGATGGCTATTGATCTGGCCGGACGTGAAGACGCTGAATTGGTTATCGCCACAGATCCGGACGGTGACCGCACCGGACTGGCTGTACGCTGCCGTGATGGTTCCTATGAAGTGCTGTCAGGCAATCAGATCGGGCTGCTGCTGATGGACTATATCCTGTCCGCGCATCAGCAGGCTGGAACGCTGCCTGAAAAATCATTTGTTGTGACAACCATTGTCTCAACCAAACTGGCCAGAAAAGTGGCCGCTTCCTACGGCGTCAGGTTATATGAGTGCCTGACCGGGTTTAAGTTTATCGCGGAACTGATCAAAACGTATGATGAACAGGGAGATCAGCATTATCTGTTCGGGTTTGAGGAAAGCTTCGGCTATCTGGCCGGCACCGATGTACGAGATAAAGACGCGGTTGTCACGAGCATGCTGATTGCTGAAATGGCCGCCGACGCGAGAGCGCGGGGCTTAACGCTGTATGATCTGCTCCAGGATTTATATCGCCGGTTTGGCTATGCCGCGGAGCTGACCTTATCCATAGCGCGCAGCGGTAAAACCGGGCTTGAGAAAATCACCGCGGGCATGGAAACCTTGCGGCATCAGAAAATGGACGGATTTGCCGGAATGCCGGTTAAGGCTGTGAACGATTACCTGACCCGGGAACGTCTCGACCTGGAAACAGGAGACACAACAGAAATTGACCTGCCTGAGTCAAATGTGCTTCTATATGAAATGCCGGGTCTTGACTGGTTTTGTGTCAGGCCATCTGGTACAGAGCCGAAAATAAAAATTTACTTTGGCATCTACCGCGAGCGGCGGGAAGAATCTGTACAGGTTTTAAACCAGATCCGCGGTCAGGTAGAGACTGCCCTTGAGCATATTATCTGATGGAACGGAGAGACTTCTCATGACGGTACAATCCTTTACACATCTGCATCTGCATACAGAATACAGCCTGCTCGACGGGGCGATCCGGATCAAAGAGCTGCCGGACCGGCTTGAAGAACTGGGTATGCATGCCTGTGCTATCACCGACCATGGTGTTTTGTTTGGCGTGATTGATTTTTATAACGCGATGATCAGTAAAGGACTAAAACCGATCATTGGCTGTGAAGTTTATGTGGCGCCCCGCGGCCATCGCGATAAAGAGGTTGGGCATGACAAGGAACCGGCACATCTGGTACTGCTGGCTGAGACCATGACGGGTTATCGTAATCTGATGAAACTTGTCTCAGTGGGCTTCACCGAAGGTTTCTATTACAGGCCGCGCATTGACCGTGACCTGCTGGCACAGCATGCGCAGGGTCTGATCGCCTTGTCAGCCTGCCTGGGCGGCGAGATCCCCCAGGCCGTGCTGCAGCATCAGCCAGAACAGGCAAAAGAACTGGCTGTTCTATTCGATCAGATCATGGGACGCGGCAATTTCTATCTTGAACTGCAGCAAAACGGACTGCCGGAACAAAACCTGGTTAACAGCGCCCTGATCAAAATCAGCCGCGAAACCGGGATCCCGCTGGTCGCGACTAATGACTGCCATTATCTGAAACAGGAAGACGCCAGGTCACATGATGTGCTGCTTTGCATGCAGACAGGCAAGCGCGTTCATGATGAAGACCGGATGCGTATGGAAAGTGAAGCTTTTTATGTTAAGTCACCCGACGAGATCAGCCGTGATTTCGCGGATTTTCCCGAAGCGATTGAAAACACGATAAAAATAGCCAACCGCTGCGATGTTCAGTTTACTTTTGATCAAATCCATCTGCCGGCTTTTGAAGCGCCTCAAGTCGGTATCTGGATCGAGTTCCGTAAGCCGTTGAATTTCTTTCGCGGCAAAGTAGGGAGTCTGTTCCGCAAGATAATGGACTACCATCTCTTCGGCGAAGCGAGCTTCCAGTTCCAGCCAGGCAAATCGA
>SLMY01000162.1 GCA_007133255.1 Clostridiales bacterium | reverse complement strand
CCGGCAGCCCTTGAGGCGCTGCTGTTTGTTGCCGGCGATCCGCTGCCGCTTGAAAAAATAGCGGCTATAACCGGTGTAGACCGGCAGACACTCAGACAGGTTCTGGCCGGCTTATCGGATCGATACCGCCATGATACAAAGCGCGGCCTGCTGCTCAGAGAAATTGATGGCCGGTACATGCTGTGCACGAAACCCGAGCAGAAAGAAGTGCTGCAAAAGCTTTTTCAGCCAAGACACCGGCCGCCGCTTTCACAGGCAGCTTATGAAACACTGGCGATCATCGCCTATAATCAGCCGGTAACACGTGCCCAGGTTGAAACTGTCCGCGGTGTTAACAGTGACAGTATCATCAGCCGGCTTCAGGAAAGAAACCTGATTCGCGAAACAGGTACGCTGGACGCGCCGGGACGCCCGTCACTGTTTGAGACAACAGATCAGTTCCTGATGGATTTCGGTCTGCGTTCAGTTGATGAGCTGCCGCCGATGGAAATGCTGATGTACGGGACACTTCGTGACTTTGAGACTTCACTTGAGGAAGCAGCCGGCAGGCGAGACCGCCAGATCAGTATTGATCAGATTGTCTCTGCCTTTGTGCCAGAACAAGCATCAGCTGACACATCAGCAGCCGGTCAGCCGGAAAAAAAACGGCAGGATGACGGTTCACACCAGGCAGATCACCAGGCTGAACAAGCATCCGATATGCCGGATGAGGAAGTCCTGGATGTTTCTGAGGCCTTGTTCGGACAACCATCTGATGACGACTGATGCTAAAGATTGGTCAAATCGTTTGTAAATCTATGCGACTCGACGGTTGATCTATTGAAGATCATAAATTATAATTATATCTGGCGAGATGTTCGATTTGTCTTTAAAGCAGATCGGATATGGAAATATTAGCTAGAATCAAGAGGACGTGTATCGCACAGAATCTTAAGATGATGAGGTGAAATGAATGGGATCTCGAGAGAAAATGAGCGCGTACGTAGAGAAGCGAGACGCTCTGGATGCCGCTAAAGCAGATAATAATGCTTGCCGGCAGCGGATACGGCAGCTTCTGGATGAAGACAGCTTTGTTGAACTGGATTCTCTGGTTGAAGCCCGGGGGCTTTCCTTCGGCTTTACCCGTGAACCTGTAGCAGGTGACGGTGTTGTGACTGGTTATGGTACAATTGACGGCCGCCTGGTTTATGTAGCTGCGCAAGACCCGGATGTTTATGGTGGATCCATTGGCCACATGCATGCTGAGAAAATCTGTAAGGCTGTTGAACTGGCTTGTACGGCTCAAGTCCCGTTCATTGGATTATATGAGACAGGCGGCGCCCGGATTGAAGAAGGGGTTGTGGGGCTGGAAGGCCTTGGCCATCTGCTGGCTTCGCTGGAAGCCGCTTCAGGTGAAATCCCGCTGATCGCGGCGGTCTTCGGACCTTGTGCCGGTGGTGCGGCCTATGTGGCAGCGCTCAGTGACTTTGTCCTGATGTCTGAAGAGAATTCGGGACTGTTCATGAATGGACCGATGGTTATCTCAGGTATTGAGAACAAAGAGATCGACCCGAAAGTTATCGGTGGTGCCGCTGTTCACAGCAAAGAAACCGGACTGGCGGCTCTGGTCGCCAGTGATAATGCCGCGATGATCGGGGAGCTGAAAATGCTGCTGGGTTATCTGCCGGACAGCGCGGATGGCTTTATTTATCCTCAGGACACTGATGATGATCCAAACCGCACAGATGCCGAACTTGATGATATCGCCGCGGATCTGGACCAGGGCTATGACATGCGCCAGGTTATCCGCAGTGTGACCGATACGGGATCATTCCTTGAGCTTTCGCCTGATTTTGCCAACGGCATGATCTGCGGTATGGCTCGTCTCGACGGGACAACAGTTGCTGTTATCGCTAATGGCGAACAGAGGCTGGATAAAAAAATGAGTGAAAAGGCGGTTCAGATGATCCGGCTTTGCGAGCGTTTCCGTCTGCCGATATTGACCTTTACCGACGCTGAAGGTTTTGTGATCGGGCTTGAAGCGGAAAAAGGCGGTCTGCTGATGGCCGGCGCCTCACTGATGCGGGCGATGCTGAATTCCAGTGTGCCCAGAATCGGCCTGATTGTCGGCAAAGCGACTGGCACCGCTTATCTGACAATGAGCAGTAAAAGCTGCGGTACAGATATGGTTTACGCGTGGCCGACAGCCGAAATCGCGATCACCAACGCCGACACCGCGGCTCATATTATCTACCGCAAGGAAATAGCCGCGTCAGAAGACCCGGCCAATGCCAGAAATGAATTTGTTGACCGCTATGCTCAGGAAATAGCCAGCGCTGATGTCGCTGCTAAGCTTGGACATGTCGATGAAGTTATAAAACCATCAGCATCACGTCCGCGTCTGATAAGCGCACTGAACATGCTGACCTTTGCCGAATAAGATTGAGGAGGATATTCAGATGAAGAAATTTGTTATAAAAGTTAATGGTGTTGCTTACGACGTAGAAGTTGAAGAAACGGGCGCCGGTGGTGAAGCTTCTGTTCCGGCTGCTGCTCCGAAAGCTGCCGCTGCGTCCCAGAGTGAGAAGAAAGAATCAAAACCTGAGCAGAGTCAGAAAAAAGAAGAAAAACCTCAGCCCAAACCGGCTCCTGCGCCTGGTGGCGCCGCTGGCAGTGAAGCGATCAAAGCGCCAATGCCCGGAACGGTTATGAGTGTTGAAGTATCTGTTGGCGATTCAGTCGTAAAAGGACAGGCTCTGCTTGTGTTTGAAGCGATGAAAATGGAAAATGAAATTGTTTCGCCCCGTGATGGTGAAATCGCCAGTGTGAATGTCGCTAAAGGCGCTTCCGTGAATTCCGGTGACACACTCATCACGCTGGTATAACCTATCTAAGGAGGAACCCTTTAATGGCTAAAGTTAAAATTATGGAGACAATCCTCAGAGACGCTCATCAGTCTCTGGCGGCCACCCGCATGACAATCGATGACATGATACCGGCCCTCGAGGATCTTGATAAAATCGGCTATCATTCTCTGGAATGCTGGGGCGGCGCGACATTTGATTCCGCGATGCGCTTTCTGAATGAAGACCCCTGGGAACGTCTGCGCAAGATTCGTTCTGCCTGCAAGAACACGAAACTGCAGATGCTGCTGCGCGGCCAAAACCTGCTGGGCTACAAACATTACGCTGATGATGTAGTTGACTACTTTGTCCAGCGTTCAGTGGCGAATGGTATTGATATTATTCGTATATTCGACGCCCTGAATGATTTTCGCAATGTTGAGCGGTCAATGCTGGCCTGTAAACGTGAAGGCGGACACGCGCAGGGCTGTATCGCTTACACAACCAGTCCGTTCCATTCAATTGACAAATTTGTTAAGGATTCAAAACGACTGGAAGATATGGGCGCAGATTCTGTCTGCATTAAAGATATGGCCGGCCTGCTGTTGCCTTTTGAGGCCTATAAGCTGGTAAAGGCGATGAAAGAGACCTTGTCAATTCCAGTTGATCTGCACACCCATTATACAAGCGGTGTTGGTTCTATGACCTATATCAAGGCGATTGAAGCCGGCTGTGACATTGTTGACACAGCGCTCAGTCCGCTGGCTCTGGGTACATCTCAGCCGCCTACAGAGCCGCTGGTTGCCACACTTGAAGGCACGGAGTATGATACAGGCATCAAATTAACTGATATCACAAAAGCCGCTGACCACTTCAAGGGGCTGCGTGAGAAATGGATCAAAGATGGCATTATCAGTCCGAAAATGCTGGGTGTTGATGTGAACGCGCTTATTTACCAGGTTCCGGGCGGCATGCTCTCGAACCTTGTCTCACAGATGCAGAAGGCTGGGCAAATTGATAGGATTGATGAGGTGCTGCGCGAAGTACCGCGTGTGCGTGAAGACTTTGGTTTCCCGCCGCTGGTTACACCATCCTCACAGATTGTAGGCACACAGGCCGTAATGAATGTCATTGGCGGCGAACGCTATAAAATGGTGCCCAAGGAGTCCAAGGCCGTCCTGAAAGGTCAGTATGGTCAGACACCCGCACCTGTTAATGAGGAAGTCCTCAAGAAGATTCTCGGTGATGAAGAAGTGATCACCTGCCGCCCGGCCGATCTGATTGAGCCGGAGCTTGAGAAAATCCGCGCTGACGCGGCAGAATATGTTGAGCAGGAAGAAGATGTGCTCACCTGGGGTATGTTCCCGTCAGTCGCTGAGAAGTTCTTCAAATGGCGCCGGGCACAAAGGCATCTGGTAGATGACCAGGTAGGCAGCGCTGAAGGCGGCTATCAGCCGGTCTGATTTTGCCTTCACTGATTCCCGGCCGCTGGCATCAGCTGTTTAGCCGGGTGATCGGGTCAGACTTCATGTATCACATGATGACAATGACTCGAGATTTGCTGACAGATCGTCTTAACTTATCAGATATTCAAGAAAGCCTGATTCGGAGCTCACGCAGAGATCCGGTCAGGCTTTTTGAAAGGTCAAGAGCAGGACTTTTCATTTTGATCAGCTGATCAGAAGCTTGCGGTGCGTGTTGTTTCCAGGAAGCATGAACAGTCTTTTGCCGGGCCGCATGACTTTTAGCTTCTGAGAGGACTGACAAGACAGGCTTCTGTCTAAAAATGAAACAAGACAAATAATGCTGGATGCGATATGATTAGAAGCATGAACTTATCGAGTGGAAATGATAGATGACAGTTTTACGATGTCATGATTCACAATATAATTTAAGTGAATGAATGAGTTGAAAGGTGGACAGCATATGGCAGCAGAAAAAACACCCGGTCTAATCCATAAAATCAGCACAATGATGCCCAAAATGAGTAAAGGGCAAAAAGCGATCGCTGGGTTTATCTTGTCGAACTATGAACAGGCAGCCTACATGACCGCGGCGCGAATCGGAGATGAAGCGAAAGTGAGTGAGTCAACGGTTGTACGCTTCGCGATGGAACTAGGTTATGAAGGATACCCGCATTTCCAGCGCGTTCTGCAGGAGGAACTGAAAGTCCGCCTGACATCTGTCCAGCGGATGAAAGCCTCGATCAAGCTGGCCGCGCACGAAGATATCCTGGGAGCTGTTCTGCAGACGGATATAGACAAGCTGCGCCGCACTTTCGACCAGATAGACCGTAAGTCCTTTAATCAGGCAGTTGATCTG
>SLMY01000221.1 GCA_007133255.1 Clostridiales bacterium | reverse complement strand
TATACCCCAGGTATCTTTTTCTTCGGGCGCGAAAAATGACGCGAAATGTCTCATAACCCCTTCAACGGCCAACGCGTGAGCGATGAGCGCCTGATTCTGGTTATAGTCTTTGAGCAAGTTCCAGGCTTGTTCACGATTCGGTTTCCATGACATAATGCTGCTCCTCATTTCCTTTTTGATATATTTCATTGTAAACTTGTCATGTCACTATTTTAGGCAAGAATAAGACCGGTAACAAGGTGTTATTGTTAACAAATTATTTCCATTTGAGCCACACACGGATATAGGCGCGGATCTATAATGGTTAATGTTGGCCCGCGGGGTTTTCCTTATTTTGGAGGTTTGATTTAATTGTTCGCAGAAAATGTAAAGTTGCAGACACATGTTCAGCATATTCGTGACAACTTGAATGATTCGCAGATTCGTCTGAGAATATTGATGAATGTTCTGGCGCTTTTTGTCTATGTTTTATCCGTAACGTATCTGACTTGGCGCGGCTGGATCGCGGTTAACAGTCAGATACCGCTTTCTCTCTTTGTTTTCATGATCAGTCTCCTTTCGATTATCGCGCCTGTTTTCGCCTTTACTTTTGATCAGGGTCTGGTAAAGCGATTCTGGATTAAGGTAGCGGCGTATATTGGGTTTTACTGGATAGCGTTTTTTGTCTACGCGATCAGCCTGATGCTGATGTTCGATGTCGCGAGACTGGTTAATAATCTTTCTGGAGACCGCCTGATACAGCTTATCCCGCCTGTTTTGCGTCCTGATCTTCGCACCGCTGTTTTACTGGTCTTACCGATCAGCCTGATATTGTTAGTGATTGGTACTTTTTTCGCGCGATCACCAAAAGTCAGAACCTATCAGATAAAAGTCAATAAACCTATGCAGTCTCAGGGTCCGGTCCGGATCGCTTTTCTGTCTGACCTGCATGTCGGCAGCCTGGTCAGCACCTCGAATATCTCTGTGATGGCAGAACGGGTTAATCAGCAAAATCCTGATATAATTCTGCTGGGCGGCGACCTGATTGATAATTCTCTTCACTTGATCAGCCGCCATGTTTTTCTAGATCAAATGCGCAAACTAAAAGCGCCAATGGGTGTTTATGCTGTAATGGGCAATCACGAGCTGGTGAACACAACCGCCGAGGAAATGAACACTTTTCTTGAGATCGCCGGTATTCGTCTGCTTCAGGATGAACAGATTGATTTTGGTCATTTTGTTCTCGTGGGACGCAATGAACACCAGACACAGTATTCAAGGCAGCTGGAACGTTTGACACCCGAAGCTTTGCTTGAGACAACCAGTCAGCATAAACCTGTTATAGTCATGCAGCATCAGCCGGTCGATCTCGAATGCTTGTCGAGTCTTGGTACGGATGTGGCTTTGGCCGGTCATACTCATCGAGGCCAGCTGTTTCCGCTCAATCTGCTGCAAAAACGCCATTACGCGCAAATCGGCCGCTATCAATCATTTAGCCAGATGCACAGCCTGATATCCGACGGTTACGGCACATGGGGACCGCCGGTACGAATCGGCAGCCGATCTGAAATTGTCATGATTGAAATGTCCGGCAAGGCCGCTTCATAATTATCAGATCACAGATTGAATGAGAAACGTCTATTGCCGGTTCGCTCAGAGCCGGCCTTTTGCTGTTAGGTGAGTCGATGTGCCTGTGCGGACGCTCAGTGCCGGATGAATGAAACGTACCCGGACCGGAAGTAAGTATAAGATGAGTGGGCGGCTGGCAGGAATGACACGCTTAGACAACAAGGCTGTCTATCTGTTAGAATGAATGAGTATTCTAGTTTGACGGAAAGAAAAGCATGACAGCGAATTGAGGCGGTATACGGCATAGTGTTTTCTGCCTGATGCCAGGCACGGCGATGCGGCCTGCTTGCGTACATTTCAATATTTTCGCGGCTGATCGTACTGACACATACACAGTCAGGGTCAGTTTTCTGTAAACAAACTGGATTTGGAAGGAGCAGCTACATGCCATTTGAGTTTAAGGACATCAAGCCACTTGTGAAAGACATTTCTCAGAATATATCAAAGGTGATGGTTGGCAAGGAAAAAGAAATTGACCTTATTCTGACTGCCCTGATTGCCGGAGGCCATGTCTTACTGGAAGATGTGCCGGGAACTGGTAAAACAATGCTTTCCAGATCACTGGCGAAGTCGCTGGACGCGACCTTTAAGCGGATCCAGTTTACACCAGACCTGCTGCCTTCTGACCTGACGGGTATTCATTATTTTCAGCCCAAGCAAGGCGAGTTTATCTTCAGAGCCGGTCCGGTTTTTACCCATGTTCTTCTGGCTGATGAAATAAACCGCGCGACACCCAGAACGCAGTCGAGTCTTCTGGAATGTATGGAAGAAAAACAGGTCTCAATAGATGGCAAGACGCATATGCTTGAAGAACCGTTTTTCGTTATCGCGACGCAGAATCCTGTGGAAACCCAGGGTACCTATCCGCTGCCTGAAGCACAGCTCGACCGTTTTTTTCTACAGATACCGCTTGGTTATCCAAATCGGGCACAGGGCATAGATGTCTTAAAGCGTAATGTTGGCGACAGCCCGATTACCACCATTGAATCGGTTTGTCATCGGGACCAGATTATGGAAGCGCGCGTGGCCGCCCGCTCTGTTTATGTGCATGAAGCGCTCCTGGATTATATTATGCAGCTGACAGAAGCGACACGTGAACATGAAGGTGTCGCGCTTGGCGTCAGCCCCCGCGGCAGTATCGCGCTGATGCGGGGCGCCAGAGTCTGGGCCGCGATGCGAGGCCGGCATTATGTGATACCAGATGATATTAAAGCGCTGCTGGTGCCGGTTTGCGCACACCGGCTCATCTTGCGCGGCAGTGTCCGCAGCCGTTCAACAGCGGCCCAGGAACTGGTTGAAACGGTTAAATCAGAGGTGCCGGTTCCAACTGAGGACTGGCAGCCGGAGGAACCTGCATGATACTCATAAGCCTGCTGCTGCTCTTTACCTTTCTCATCTGGCTGCAGCGTTTTATCTACTCGAAATTCTGGTCTCGGCGACTTGAAGTGCAGCTGCTGTTTTCAGCCGCGACGGGGACAGAGGGTGGTAAAATTATGCTCACTGAGCAGATTACCAGCCGCAAACCATTACCGCTGCCCTGGCTGACTGTTAAATTTCAGGTATCGCGCTACCTGATTTTCCCTGATAATATTCATGCGTCAATAACAGACGATTACTACCGTGAAGATCTTTTTTCCATTGGCATGTACCAGCGAATCAGCCGTACTTTGCCGGTTTTACTGCATAAACGCGGTTACTACACTTTTAAGAGCATTGACCTGATCAGCAGCGATCTGCTGCTGACCAGAAAGCTGGTTGGCCACACGAACAGCAGTTCGGTACTGACTGTCTGTCCGCGGATGATTCAGCGCGAAGAACTCGATATTCCTTACCAGCAGCTGATAGGGGAGATTTTAACCCGGCAGTCACTGAACCCGGATCCCTTTGAGTTTCGTTCTATCCGTGAATACCAGAGCTTTGATACGCTGCGTTCAATTAACTGGCTGGCAACCGCGAAGACGGGTGATCTTAAAGTGAATGTCAATGAAGTGACAGCTTCACGGGAAGTCCTGATTATGCTCAATGTGGAGCCTGATGGTGCTTTTTATGAAGAGTCATTAATTGAAGTAGGTATTCGCATCGCGGCGTCCATGCTGCAGTATCTGATTGAAGACGGTATTAACTGCGGCCTTTTGACGAATGCCCGTGATATTATCACCGGAGAAACGGTTGACATAGCTTCCGGGCAGTCTTCGCAGCATGTCCAGCAGATTCAGGAACAGCTGGGCCGTTTGGATCTTTCACAAAAACCGGCACGTTTTACTGATATACTCCAAGAGAAGCGCTATCAGCTGGACCATGAGCCCGTGCTGCTGATGATATCACTTAACTGCGATAAACATATGTGTGGTTTATGGAACGAGTACCTGGACGAAGGACACCGCGGCCTGTGGATTTTACCGCGTTACCCTGACCGTGAAGACAGAAAACCGCATATTAACGGCGAAACTTTCTGCTGGGAGGTCAAGCGCTATGCCAGCTGACTTTTTACGGCAGATCGTTCGTCGTATACCCTTGCTGGACGCGGTGACAGAGATCATGCACGGCCTGATCATATTCAGTGTGCTGATTATTCTGCCTTATTACTTCGCTAACGAGTATCAATACATGCTGTTGATCTGGCATGCCGCGGCATTCGTTATTTTATGGATTGCCCGGCAGTCCTGCAGTCATATCTGGCAGTTTCTGCTGATCAGCGCCCTGATTATAGCGTCGCCTTTCATACCCTTTTTTCAGCTGCCGCTGATCCCGATGCTGATTTTACTTCCCGGGCTCATTTATTTATCTATCCGTTCCTTCTCAAACCGGATTACCGGGCGCACACTCAACCCCAGCGGCATGCTTGCCTCACACGGACCCGTTCTGCTTTTTTTACTGGGACTGAACCTTCTGGTTTTATATTTTGAGATGATTCCTCTCAGCCGCGTTTATTTTTATGTGGCGATCATCTACTTGCTGCTTGCCATCTTCCGGTATCATACGCTGTCCTTATCAACCCAGATGTCACGTTTTATGACCATGCCAACCCAGCCCGCGTATCGGATTAAACGATTTAACCAGATGATGCTGGCGGCTTTTGTGCTGGTCATGATGATCATCCTGATTATTTCACCTGTCTTTCATCTGCATGATCTGGTACCGTGGCTTGGCGGCCTTTTGCTGATCGCTGTCCGCTGGCTGGCTCAGGTTCTGTCACGTGATGAAGCGCCGCCTCCAGAGCCAACGCCTCCAGCTGAGACACAACCTGATCCGGGTATGGAAAACGGATTATTGCCAGGTGCCGGAGAACCGCCTGTATGGCTGGTTATCCTCCAGGAGATTATCTATTATACTGTTATGCTGGCGATGGTGCTGCTGCTGATCGCCGCGGTGGTTTATGGTCTGATTTCACTGTACCGCCGCTTTTACGCTGTAGAAAAAGGTCCTGATGTTTTCGAGTCGCTATTACCTACATTCGGTGATGATGTCAGAGAAAAAATCAAGCGGACACGCTCACGATGGGCACACCAGTTTGGTCAGAGCCCAGATCAGAAAATCAGAAGAATTTACTG
>SLMY01000240.1 GCA_007133255.1 Clostridiales bacterium | reverse complement strand
TTATTTACCAATTTGGGTGGTACCGCAGGTGTTTATCAATGCTTGTCCCTTTCCGGGACAGGCATTTTTTGTTTTCCCGGAAAACGGCAGGTCAGGTTAATGACCCTGTAAGTGAAAGGAGAACAAAATGATAAAGGAAGCGATTAATCTTATCAGTTATCACCATAATCTGACGGAAAAGCAGGCGCAAGAAGCGATTAATGATGTGATCTGCGGATCGGCATCGGACGTGCAAATCGCTGCTTTTCTGACTGGCTTACGTGTCAAAGGAGAAACGGCAGCAGAAATCAGCGGTGGGGTAAAGGCGCTGAGATCTCATGCGGTTCAGATCAGTCCCAAAGTAACAAACAGTATAGATATTGTCGGAACCGGCGGTGATCAAAGCGGTACATTCAATATTTCATCCGCTTCAGCGATGGTCGCCGCGGCAGCTGGTGCCTATGTTGCTAAACATGGCAATCGATCTGTTTCCAGCAGAAGCGGCAGCGCGGATGTTTTCGAGAAGCTGGGTCTGGATATTCAGATTGACACGGCATCCGCTTGTCATTGTCTTGAGAAATATCATTTTGTCTTTCTGTATGCTCCCCTTTATCATCCCGCTATGAAGCATGCGGCTCCTGTCCGCAAGGCACTGGGGATCAGAACTTTATTCAATTTACTGGGGCCGCTGGCAAATCCGTCTGCTGTTGAGGCGATGCTTCTGGGCGTCTGTTCAGCCAGTCTTTGTGACGATATGGCCCAGGCTTTATCAGCAATTGGTGTAAAAAGAGCCATGGTTGTTAACAGTCTTGATCAGACAGATGAAATCAGCCTGGCCGCGCCAACCGCTGTTATTGAAATTCATCATGGGGAAAAACGATCCTATAGGATACAACCCGAAGATTTCGGGTTCAGGCGTTGCTCACTCAAGGATCTTAAGGGTGGATCTCCTGAAGAGAACGCGTATCTGATTGAGACCATTTTTAACGGAAAGCCCGGTCCCGCACGAGATGTAATAGCGCTCAACGCTGGCGCGGCGCTTTATCTTGCTGATATAGCTAAATCAATAGAAGAAGGCTGCGCCATAGCTCTGGAAACAATCAGCAGCGGCAAAGCAGCTGCCTTTCTTCGAACAATTCGCCAGAAGCATCAGAAATCTGAAAACCAGCAGAAAGCAGGTGTGGGCCTATGATGTCCTTGAATAGTACCCTAAATAACAAACATACTAAGCCGCAGCTTTTGAGTGAGTCTTATCTAAAGCCGATCATACTCAAAAAGAAGGAACGACTTGAGCGTTTCCCGCTGCCGCCGGTAAAGGTGCTTGAAAAGAAAATATCAGCCTTAAGAAACAAACCGTTGAATTTTAAAAACGCCTTGCAGCGCGCAAAACACATCGCGCTGATTGGCGAAATTAAAAAAGCGTCACCCTCTTTAGGACTGATTCAGGCTCAATTCGACCCGGTAAAGCAAGCCTCTTATTATGAGATGGCCGGGCTTTCCGCAATATCGGTTTTAAGTGAAGAAGATTTTTTTCTGGGCCATGCTGATCATGTACGCCAGGTCGCGGCCAGCACCACCCTGCCTGTTTTAAGAAAAGATTTCATCGTTGATCTTTCACAGATCTACGAATCCAGATTACTGGGAGCGTCAGCGGTGTTGCTGATCTGTGCTGTCCTTGACGACGCGTTGTTAAAGCAAATGATTCAGTTAGCAAGGCAGCTGTCGCTGGACGCGCTGGTTGAGATTCATAATTTAAATGAACTGATGCGGGCACTTGCGGCCGATGCTGATCTGATTGGAATTAATAATCGCGATCTAAATACCTTTCATGTCGATCTGAGCGTAACCGAAAGGCTTGCCGGCCTCATTCCCTCAGACAAAATGATTGTGTCTGAAAGCGGTATTAAAACGGCCGCTGATATGGCCAGAGTTTACCGTGCTGGAGCCAGAGCAGCCCTTGTCGGTGAGTCATTGATGCGGACAGACCCTTCTTTACCAGCCATTACACGGCGTGTACAGGAACTGAAAGGAGATCTGCCAAGATGACTAAAGTTAAGATCTGCGGGCTAAGGAACAGGCATGATATTCAGGTTGTTGAACAAGCAGGTGCAGACTTCGCTGGTTTTATCATGACAGCCAGTCGTCGTCAGATCAGTATAGATGAAGCCGGCAAACTTATCTTGATGCTGAACCGCGGGATACAATCTGTGGCGGTGTATCGGAATGAGCCTGTTTCCCAGATTATTCGCGAGCAGGCATTAATCGGTTTTTCGGTTGTGCAGCTTCACACAAAGCCAGACAAGCAGCGTATTCATCAGCTCAGGCACCAACTGCCACCTGCAGTCCGCATATGGCAATGCGTTCAGGTTCCGTCGGACGTGACTGCAACGCTCAGAGACCTTTCAGTTATCAATCAGCTAAATGAGATTACTGAATGTCCCAGTGCGCCAGATGGGTTGCTTTTTGATTCATCTGCTGGTCATTCATCGGGCGGAACAGGTGAGACCTTCAGCTGGCACGGATTCAGGTCTTTGTATGATCAATTCAAACTGCCAGGATTAATGATCGCTGCCGGCGGGCTTGACGTGAACAACGTGAAAGAGGCAATAAACAGCCTTCAGCCTGATGTTGTTGACTGCAGCAGCGGCGTTGAAAAAAATGGAAGTAAAGACAAATGTCTGACTGCTGAGTTTTGCGGTCGGGTTAAGCAGATCAGCCGGCAGGAAGCCTAAAAAACCTGCATGTGAAACAGACACTGAACAGAAAACCAGCAGCGACTCAAGGAGGTCCACTATGCAGATTCATATCGTTCCCGATCTTGAAACATTCTTGAACCAGGCAGAAAAACACAAACTGCTTTCTGTCTCTTGCAGGTTATCAGCCGATCTGGTTACGCCAATCAGCCTGTTTCAGTTATTTGATGATCATGAAAGCGCGTTCCTGCTCGAAAGTGTTCTTGGCGGTGAACACTGGGCCCGATACTCCATAATGGGAAGATCCCGCTTAATGAGTTTTACTTTGAATCAAAGCAAAATACGAATTGCTGTTGGCGATCAAGTGAAGTCGTTTGTCAGTAAAGATCCATTAAAGGAGCTGCAGAAGCTGCTTGATACTTATACCATGCCGCGCCAGGACACTCACCTGCCTTATCGATGCGCGCTGACTGGTTATTTCGCGTATGATTTTATAAGGTATGTTGAGAAACTGCCTGATCAGAATCAGGATGAACTTATGCTGCCTGATTGCGCCTTGATGGCACCGCAGCAAGTTGTGCTGTTTGATCATTTAAAAAATGAGGCAACTGTTTTAATCAATGTCATCGTATCTGATGATATAAAAGAAACATACGAGAAAGCAGTCGATGATCTGAACAATCTGGCTCACTTACTCTTCACCCGTCTTGAGTATCAGCCAGAGAAAAAGTTATCGCAAGTTAATAATAAAACACACCCGGTTTTTAAAACTTCAGCGGCAGAGCAGCAGATGGCTGAAACAACAGAATATGATCAACAGGATAAATCCGAGTATATCAGCCAGGTACTCAAAGCAAAGGAATATATTTATGCTGGAGATATTTTTCAGGTTGTTTTATCACGCCGTTACCGGATGGACTGTCATGATGAGCCTTTTTCAATCTATCGCGCGCTTCGCGCGGTAAACCCTTCTCCCTATCTGTTTTTTCTGCGCTGCGAAGACGCTGTTTTGACAGGCGCTTCACCTGAGATGCTGGTGAGAAAACAGGGAACCCGTGTAGAAACATGTCCAATAGCCGGAACAAGGCGTCGCGGACATGACAGCGCAGCCGATGAAAAACTGGCTTCCGAGTTACTGGCAGATGAGAAAGAAGCAGCAGAACACGCGATGCTGGTTGATCTTTCAAGAAATGATCTGGGCCGTATCAGCCAGTTTGGTTCAGTAAAAGTCAGCAAGTACAGATCTGTAGAAAAATATTCGCATGTTATGCACCTGGTCAGTCTGGTTGAAGGAGAGCTCGCCAATGATATTGGTACTGTCAAAGTGCTCGCTTCCGTTCTGCCAGCAGGCACTTTATCCGGAGCACCCAAAATAAGAGCAATGGAAATTATTGACGAACTTGAAAAGACACGTCGGGGGCCCTATGGAGGCGCGGTTGGCTATCTTGGTTTTGACGGGCAAATGGATACCTGCATTACGATTCGTACCGCTGTGATAAAAAATCAATCTATTTACGTTCAGGCTGGCGCTGGCATTGTTGCTGATTCAGTTCCGGAAAGTGAATATGATGAAGTCCGTCAGAAAGCAAAAGCTTTGCTGTCTGCTGTTAGAAAGGCTGGTCAATATCAATGATACTGCTGCTTGATAATTATGATTCGTTTACCTATAACCTTTATCAGATGCTGGGATGCTTTGATCAAGAGATAGAAGTTGTCAGAAACGATGCCTGCACGGCTGATGAACTGATCAGCCTGAACCCTTGTGGTGTGGTTCTTTCACCTGGACCGGGTTATCCGCAGTCAGCAGGCATGATGGTTGAATTGATCCGTAAAATATATAAGACAACACCTTTATTGGGCGTCTGTCTGGGGCATCAGGCAATTGCCTGCGCATTCGGAGCGGAGATTATAAGAGCGCCCAAGCCTGTACACGGGAAAACAAGTCAGATCAGCACAGATTCATCGTGCCCGCTTTTCTGTGATCTCAAGCAGCCAGTTGAAGTCGCCAGATACCATTCACTGATTGTTGACAGAAAAACGCTGACGCATCCTTTGCGTGTGGCCGCTGAAAACAAAGAAGGGCTTGTGATGGCTCTTTCCCATCAAGTTCTGCCTGTTTTCGGCCTGCAGTTTCATCCGGAATCAATTCTGACTAATAAAGGTTCTCAGATCCTGCAGCGCTTTGTTGAGATCGCGCGAGCTAAAAAGCAAGACCCGTTATGAGTCCGCGTGAAATTCACTGTTATTTGTGATAGGGTTCATTCCTGAGAATTCGAAATCCGCGATAGCATTGTTCAAGCAAGATCAGACGTGCCATCTGATGTGTAAAAGTCAGTTCCGATAAACACAAGGTTTCCTGTGCCCTGTCGAGTACAGACTTGTCAAGGCCATTTGAACCGCCGATAACAAAGACAATTTCGCTGCCGCCGCGCCTAAACCACTGGTCTATCGCGGCAGCCAGCTGATGTGACTGGTATTGTCTGCCCTTCAGATC
>SLMY01000101.1 GCA_007133255.1 Clostridiales bacterium | reverse complement strand
AAGCAGCAAACGCGTCATTTAACCAAGAAGACAGAGCCCGGCCATTTATCAGATATGCCGAGGATTTGAGCTTTAAGATTCAACTGACTCATCGTCCGGCTTGGTTTTTTTAGCTGTCAAATTGAAGCGACAGCGATCATGTCCCTCTGACAAGCAATAAGGACGTTTCATCTCAACCTGAAATGCCTCGAAAAGATACGTATCTATCTCACAGTAAAGCCTGGCCAGATCATCGGCTCCCTGCTGCTGCCACATAGCAAACATCGGGCAATAAAGGATGTCGTCTGGATTATCCTTACTTCTGATCCAGCCTTGCCCGGGCATATCCCTGACCAAAGAATAGGTTTGACCATTAATCGGCAGCCCTCTTTCATTTGCTTCCTCGTGCATCGAAGCGATGCGCTGATCAGCAAAACCCTTTATCGCGCGGCGTATCGCTTCATGCCCTTCATTTTCTCCCAGCCGATCAACCAGTTCTTGTGCCATGTGCGTATATAAAGCCGCCATTAACTTGGCCATTCTGCCTACAGGCTCATCGCTGCTTCTGATTTTATCACTCATACCGTCATGCTCCTTCATTGTATTTGATCCAATCCGAGATTACTCCTGTTTGATTCCCTTGCGTGCCAGAAAGCGTTTTTCCGCGGCATCCGTATAGGCTGTCATGCTGATCGCGCCCATCGCGCAAGCCTGTTCACAACGACCACAGCCGGAGCACAAGTCCGGGTTGTCAATCCAGGGAACTTCAAAACCGTCATGACTGGTTGCTGTCATTTTCAAGCACTTAGTTGGACAGCGATTCACACAAGCGTTACAGCTTTCACACTGGGCAGGTAAAACCCAGGGCAGTATTTTCTGTTTGCCTTTTGTATTTGGCTTATTCTTCCTGATAACTTGCTGATTTGTCTGTGTTTGAACGTGCATGACCGCCACTCCTTATTTTTTACTGTTATGATCTGATAAAAGCCTATGCCAGGCTATTCAGTGGCTGCTGAATGTTTAAAAGCTGTTATTTATACCTAAGATTCAGTCATTGATTCCAGGCGGGTTCAGATCTGGCCAGCGTGACGTTTCAAACTGCAGCATCTGATCATAATCTAGTGTGTCCAGCCTGAAACCTGCCTCATCTCCAGGTTTCGTACAATAAATTTCCATCACATCAACCTTTACGAAATTGTCCTCAATCCGGGCCTGACCTTTAAACTGATAAGGCGCTCGAACCGCGCCCAGCTGGCCCGGCGCGACAGCCACCCAGGGGTGAAGAGCCAGATTGGCTTTCATGATCTGCAGCTGCTTGTTATCTAGTTGAAATGCGATTGTTGAGTTATCAGATGCCTCATCAACCGAACAGGATTCTGTCACAAAAACATCTGGCCAGCCCGAGCGATTGACGCTGGCAACGTGAATGCCCATCTGGCTGATCCAGTTTTTCATTCGGGGTGTCAGCTTATTAATCATTTAAACCACCTGACCTTTAAAATCAAAAATCTCATCTATCTTCAGTACAATCAAGCCTCTTTGTGCCAGACGGGGAGGAGCGATATCCGGCGGCACCTCATCCGGCGGCTCTTTAGCGGCCCAGTCGCCCCACTCATCCAGAACTTCCCCGGCATTAACCTGGTGCCATCTGTATGATTCAGACGCGGCATGCGAAATAACAGTACAAGGACCGCGAAAAACCCATGATCTGCCCTTTACAGGATGCGCCACTGAGATACTGCCAACAGGATTCTCGTTGAGATTAACTTTTGTCTTTTGCGCGAACATATCGGCGATGAGAATATATGCGTCCTTATACGCGGTCACAAATCGCTCCGCGACAATATTGGGTTTGCCTTCATTGCTGACAGTTGTGAGATGAACCACAGAGCCACCTTTTCCAATAACTTTCAGGGCTTGTTTCATTTCTTGTGTTAACTGCATATGGATCCCTTTCTGACTAATTAACTTTATTTCCTACTATTCATATAGGATAACAATATAATAAACAAGGTTTTAGCAGATGTCAAGTGTGATCCTGATGTAAAGTAATTATGCTTGACAGTCATTAAGACATCTGATATATTGACCACATGCGTAATGATAAGCAGCAGCCTGATCATACTGTCGTTTGCTTATGGCTCGATTTTTACGGGCCGCTGCTCACTGAGCGCACCAGAGATGTTCTTGATCTGTACTTTGATTGTGATTTATCACTGGCAGAAATCGCTGAAAATCTGCAGATCAGCCGCCAGGCGGTTCATGATAAAGTTCGGCAGGGTGTGAAGACACTGGCTGACTATGAAGCGAAGCTGGGGCTGGCCAGACGACATCAGTTAATCAAACAAAAACTTGAGCAGATGAAACAGAACCTGGATAAAAAGGACACAGACAGGCTGTATCACCAGCTCAGACAGCTCGAAGACATGCTGTAGACATGAACTAAACAGCCTAAGTGGTGCAAGCCGGTTTTGACTGGCCGCGTCAACTTATATGAATATGAGTGGTCCGCAGGGCATGTACCGCGGAACGCGTACTATAAAGAACTGCGAAGCTTAACGGGAGGGAACCATGGCGATTTTTGACGGCCTGTCAGATAGATTGACGACTATAACAGGTAAAATGCGCGGTAAAAGCCGGATCACTGAACAGGATCTTAAACAGATGCTGCGCGAGATTCGGCTGGCGTTACTTGAGGCCGATGTCAATTACCAGGTTGTGAAAGAACTGGTTGAGGATGTTCGTGAGAAAAGCAAAGGCTCCGAGGTGATGGAAAGCCTGACACCGGGTCAGCAGATCGTTAAAATTGTTCATGATGCCCTGATTGAGATTCTTGGCCGTGAACCGGCCAAGCTGGCCGTCTCACCCAGCGGTTTCACAACTTATATGCTGTATGGTCTGCAAGGTGCCGGTAAAACAACCACCGCCGCCAAAATGGCCTGGTTACTAAAAAAGCGTGGTAAAAAACCCATTGTGACATCGGTCGACGTGCATCGCCCGGCAGCCGCCCGGCAGCTGGCTATACTGGCTGACCAGATCAAAGTTCCCTGTTACATCAACCCGGAGCAGGATGATCCTGTGAAAATTGCCGAAGAAGCCGTAGCCAGAGCTCGCTACCTGATGTGTGACACGCTGATCGTTGATACAGCCGGACGCATGACAATTGACACTGAAATGATGCAGGAACTTAAATCAATCGCCAATACGGTTCATCCAACTGAAAAACTGCTGGTTGTTGACGCGATGATCGGACAGGAAGCGGTTAATGTAGCGACTAGTTTCGATGAGCAGATTGGCCTTGACGGGTTTATCATGACTAAACTCGACGGCGACGCCCGCGGCGGCGCGGCGCTGTCGATCAGAAAAATGACCGGCAGGCCGATCAAGTTGGTTTGTGTCGGAGAAAAGACCGACAACATTGAAGATTTTATCCCGGACAGGATCGCTTCTCGCATACTGGGTATGGGCGATGTCATGTCGCTGGTTGAGAAGGCATCTGAAAAACTGGACGAGAAAAAAGCAGCTGAATCTTTTGAACGGCTGAGGAATAATCAGTTCACACTGGAAGATATGCTTGACCAGTTTGAACAGATGAAAAGTATGGGTTCGATTAAAGATGTGCTGGGCATGCTGCCCGGACAGGCGATGAAAGGGGTCAACATCGACCAGGTTGACGATAAGTCGATGGACCGCAGTGTGGCGATTATCCGTTCAATGACACCAAAAGAGCGTGTCCAGCCTAGTCTGCTGAACGCCAGCCGCCGCAAACGGATAGCGTCTGGTTCAGGAACAAGTGTTCAGGAAGTTAATCGCCTGATGAACCAGTTTACTGAAGCACAGAAAATGATGAAACAATTTGCCGGGGGCGGCCGCGGTAAAAACAAAAAAGGTAAAAAGAAGAAAGGAAGAAGTCTGGGCGGTTTCGGCGGTCCCGGCGGCTTTCCCTTCTGATTTACATAATATATTCATTTATTCATGAGTTGGAGGAAAAAACCATGGCAGTAAAAATCAGACTAAAAAGAATGGGTGCTAAGAAAAAGCCTTTTTATCGCGTAATCATCGCGGATTCAAGATCACCGCGTGATGGCCGTTTTATTAAGGAAATTGGCACGTACAACCCGCTGACCGATCCGGCAACCGTTAAAATTGACATTGAAGAAGCAAAAAAATGGATCGCCAATGGCGCGCAGCCAACAGATACCGTTCGTGCGCTTTTAAAAAAGGCAGGCGCGTTTGAGTCAGCCGAAACAACTGAAACAGTTGCAGCAGCTGAAAAAACTGAAACAGCTGCAACAGCTGATACAGCAGAAACTACTGAAACAGCAGAAGCATAAAAGCATTGATGAAAGAAGGTTACTGATGAAAGATTTACTAGAAACAATCATCCGGCCTTTAGTGAGCCATCCGGAAGATATCTCTATTGAAGAGATTGACCAGGGTAAAACAGTTGTCCTGCAGTTAAAAGTCGCGCCTGATGATATGGGCAAGGTGATTGGCAAGCAAGGTCGCAGGGCACAGGCAATTCGCAGTGTCATGAAAGCACTCGCCACCCGGCAGGGCAAGCGCGTTGTTGTCGATATTGGATAGTCGTCAGGTAAAATCATGAAGCAGCTATTCAGGCATTATTTGCATATAGGCCAGATTGTCGCGGTTCATGGTCTTCGCGGCGAAGTGAAAGTGAAACTGCTCAGCAGCGATCCGGATCGCCTGGATCAGGTGAGTGACTGCTATATCAGCAGTCCTGATGAAGCAACACATCAACCTGCAACCATTGAGAAATCACGCAGACAGTCAGGCACTTTTCTGGTTAAGCTCAGTGGTACTGATGATCGCGGCGCGGCTGAGTTGCTGCGCGGTCATTTTCTGTCTGTCAAACGTGAACAGGCGATGCAGCTGGAAGAAGACCAGTATTTTGTCTGCGATCTGATTGGCTGCCTGGTATTCGATCAGTCACACGGGCTGCTGGGTGAGGTTTTGGACATTCAGGGCCATCAGGCACAAGATACCTATGTTGTGCGGCAAACAGGGAAGAAGGACCTGCTTTTTCCGGCGATCAAGTCAATCCTTTTGTCGGTGGACCTGAAAGCCAGACGAATTGATGTCAAGCTGCCGGATGGTTTGTACGAGATCTATCGTTCGCCGGTATCTTGAAACGGTATCGCTGAAAGGATATGCGGATGCACCTATCTGTACTGACATTATTT
>SLMY01000146.1 GCA_007133255.1 Clostridiales bacterium | reverse complement strand
TTGACAGATGTCTGACCTGCCAGGTAAAGGATCAGGCTCAAGGCTGAAAAAGAAAGTATACAAGACAGCATAATACGCCAGGAAGCGGTTTTTGTTACCAGCAGATAGACAGCTGCCGCCAGAATCAGGACAGCGCTTGTTTCCCCCAGAGAGCCTGCGGTCCGGCCGCTAAACAGATCCAGCCAGGGGACTGTCTCACCGGACGCTGTGATGCCTATGGGAGTCGCGGCTGAAACCGCGTCGGCTTCTGTACCACGGATAAACCGGGAAAAACCGCCGGGAAAACCTTGAAACGGTTCGGTCCAATTGACCGTCATATAGGCAGGAAAAGAGATGAAGATCAAACTACGCCCAACAAGTGCCGGGTTAAAGATATTCTTACCGAATCCGCCAAACATGCCTTTGCCAAAAACGATACCAAAAACAATACCGATAATAGCGACCCAGTAAGGGACTGCTGGCGGCAGGGTGAGTGTGAAAAGCAGACAGGTAACAAATAACGCTTCAGAAATTTTCGCTTTACTGCCGTTAATCAGCCACATCATGCCATATTCAGAGATCAGGCCGGCAGCTGTTACAACAGCCAGTACGGTCAGCACACGCCAGCCAAACAGATAAATTGAGAAAAGCAAGATTGGAAGCAGGCTGATAAGTACCTTTGTCATTATTTTCTGTTTAAGAAAATAATTCTTAATCTGAATCATAAGCCCCCCATATTGAACGTACTGTACAGATGTTTTCGTTTTATAACCTTTAAGACTATCACTCAGTCTCATATTTCTAACAAGCAACTTTGCCCGAATCATCACTAATCTATCTAACAGTATAGCTGAACAAAAATCGATTGTGAACTGTATGTCAAAAATAAATCCAACTTGCATCATTCTATTGTAGGCATTAAAATGAACCGATAATGGATGAAATGAACAAAACTTACTCATTTTTACTTGCTAAGCTGAGTCACCCGGGCCGCAAACTGACCTGATCGCCTGGTGAATGGCCAGCTCACCAGCTGGTGACAGAAGAAAGCCGGCTGGCAGCTTGATCAAGATAAGGAGGCAGCAGTCTCAGCCTTGCTTCTGGACACATTCCAGCAGCAAGCCCCAATGAACAGTACTGCGAAACAGGATGATACCTTTTATTAAACCAGGACCGGAAAACACATCTGATACCCTTGATTACGCCTTGCGAACGGCCGCGGAAAAAAACATTCAGTCAATTGTTGTGGCCAGCAACAGCGGCCAGACCGCCTTTATGCTGCTAGACAAAATCAATGATATGAACCCGGAATCTGCTATCAAGATTATTGTTGTCACTCATGTCTGTGAGTTCAAGCCCGGCACGCTTCAGGAGCTTTCTGACGCTGACCGCCGTAAACTTGAATCGGAAGGTTGCAGTGTCATCACCGCGGCCCATGCGCTGTCGGCCGGGGAAAGAAGTTTCAGCAGCGCTTTTGGCGGCACAAGCCGGCTGGAGGTAGTCGCTCACACACTCCGGCTGTTCGGACAAGGCACGAAAGTCGCGCTGGAGATTGGTCTGATGGCGCGAGACGCCGGAACCATAAAGCCCAACGCACCTGTCGTCGCGATCGGCGGCAGCGGATGGGGAGCTGATACAGCCGTTATACTGACACCTGGCACATCATCTTCTCTGCTTAAAAGCCAGATACATGAAATCATCTGCAAACCAGGTTTATATATAGGAGACGAATAAATTGAATATTGTTCTTCAGATCCTTACGAATAATATTTTCCCGCTGTTTGTCTTGATTTTACTCGGGTTTGTGCTTGACAAGATATTCACGCTCGATATTAACAGTCTGACAAAAATCAGTTTATACGTTTTTGTTCCGGCTTTTACCTTTGTTAATCTTTACCAGACAACGATTGAGCTTGACGCGCTTATGGCGATGCTGGCTACTGCCCTGATTATGGCCGCCAATATGCTGGTCAGTTTTCTGATCGCCAAAGCAAGACGCTATGACGAATCAATGACGAGTGCTTTTCAGAATTCGGTTATGTTTTATAACGCAGGCAATATTGGCATACCCGTGATCACTCTCGTTTTCAGCAGTACTGCTTATCTGGTTAATGGCAGCTCGCCTTACCTTTCACTGGCCTTGACGATTCAGATTATGGTTCTGGTGATACAGAATGCCGTTATGAACACATTCGGTTTTTATAATGCCGGAAAAGCGAACAGCCGCTGGTACGAAGCTGTCGCGGTTGTTTTTCGTATGCCGGTCATTTATATGGTAGGGCTGGCATTCCTGCTAAAAGCTTTTCCCTACGATTTCACCCGGCTGCCTGTCTGGCCTGCCTTGGAATATGCCCGAAACGGCCTGGTTCCAGTCGCCTTGCTGACACTCGGCGTACAACTGTCAAAAAGTAATATAAGACTGAAAAACCGCACTGTTTATCTGGCTGTTTTCACACGCCTGGTGCTGGGCCCCCTCTTCGCTTTGGCTTTCATCTACCTGCTGCGTTTAGAAGGTGTGGTGGCACAGGTGCTGATGATATCAGCCGCTGTGCCAACCGCTGTTAATGTCGCCCTGATCGCGGTTGAATGCGACAATCAACCGGACTTCTCAACTCAGGTGGTTGTCGTTTCCACCATCTTCAGCGGCATCACGCTAACAGGTGTAATCTATTTAGCGGCCAGATTGTTTCCGGTTTAAGCGGCTAAAAAGCATAAACCATATTGCTGAACATAGTCATAGCCTTCACCATTCATGAGCGATTGAGCCGATTGAGCGAACGGGTTTTTACCGACAATCCATTTGGGCTGCCTTCGCGCCAGGCCATAGAAGGCCTGCAGTATGCTCTTGTTCACTCACCTTTAATGTTATTATTGTCTCAACAAGTCGCGAATTTCTGTGAGCAGCATTATATCGGCAGGCGGCGCGTCAGGAGTCACAGCAACCTCAGGTTCTCCGGTTTTTACGCGCCAGCGGTTCTCTGCTCGCTCCCGCATGTGGTTAATGCCCTTGACAACAAAGAAAATGACAACCGCGACAATTAGAAACTGAATCAGGACCTGGATCAGATTGCCATAAGTAACAGCTACTTCAGCCTGTGTAACCTCTCCATCTACAGCAACCGCTTCTGACAGTACGATTTTCATGTCGGTAAAGTCAATCCCGGCTGTCAGATAGCCTACAAAAGGCATGATGATATCGTTAACCAGACTTTGAACAACAGCGTTAAAAGCCGCTCCGATGACAATACCAACCGCAAGGTCCATCACATTGCCGCGCATGATAAACTTCTTGAACTCTTTAAGCATAAACTCGCCTCCATTCATGATGCGCAGCCACTGATCTCATTTGATCTGCTGATGACCGCGAAACCTAAACAACTGATTTCATTATAGCTCTTTTCTTAATTTAAATTATGCGAAAATTTTATTTACGACACAGCTGAAAAATTCTATATTGAGTCATAATGCTTGCCCTCAGATATGGACTGAATGGTTTGCGATAAGCGAAAAAGAACCTGCAGAGCGTTGTTTGTGCCGCAGGCTCTTTAAGCATTATTACATGATTAATTTATGACAGCAATGCCTTATATTTCTTTAGTTCAGATTTCAGAATTTCAGGGATATCCAGTTCATAGGGGCAGCGTTTTTTACACTGGCCGCATTCTGTACAGGTCTCAATCCGTTTCATTTTCTCCTGCCAGTCCGGCTCCAGAAACTGCGCCGATGGCGCCCGTTTAATCAGTAGTGACATCCGGGCCGACATAGGAATCGCTATATCCTGCGGACAGGGCAAGCAATAACCGCATCCTCTGCAAAAAGAACCTTTAAGCTGTTCCTGGTCTTTTAGAATTGTTTCCTGCAGCGCGTTGTCAAGGACAGGCGGGCTGGCTTCCAGAGCGATAAATTCTTCTAATTCTGACAAGCGCTGAATGCCCCAGATAGGAACAGCGTTGCTGTATTGCTCAAAAAAGCCAAAAGCAGCGGTCGCGTTAGTGATCAGGCCTCCCGAAAGCGCTTTCATCACTATCATTCCCATATCATATTGGCTGCATAATCTGATTAAATCCAGTTCCTCGTCAGAAGACAGATAGCTGAGGGGGAATTGCAGGGTATCATAAAGACCGGACTTTACGGCCTGTAAGGCATTGGTCAGTTTGTGACAGGTAATACCGGCAAATCTTATTTTCCCTTGTTTTTTGGCTTCAACCAAACCGGCATACGCGCTGTCAGAATCCTCAGGATCCGGCAGATGGGCAGGATTATGCAGCTGCAGAACGTCTATCCAGTCTGTTTTCAGCTTTTGAAGACTTGTGTCAATATCAGCTAATACGCCTTTTTTGTCACGTGAAGGTGACTTTGTCGCGATGATGATGTCTTGCCTCACATCAGAAAGCGCATGGCCGATTTTCTCTTCACTGTCACTATAACCACGTGCTGTATCATAAAAATGAATCCCCGCTTCAAATGCACGCTGCAGGATTTTGTCTGACGTCGCGAAGTCAACGCGCTGAATCGGCAGCGCGCCAAAGGCGGTCTTTGTCACTTGCAGGTTGGTTCGTCCAAGTCTTGTTGTTCTCATACAGTTCCTCCATCTTACGATGTATTTCCAGCCGTATAGTTTTTGATTGTCTGCCAAAGTCGGGCTGCATAAATATCATACCATAGAAAAACATAGACTCGTTCGTGTCTCTAATGCCGCGGGCACTTGAATTTGACTGATATCTATACTGATACTAATACCTGAACGCAAAACAGCAGCCAGCTTATGACGTTGTCTTAATGTCCATCTCGATTCGCCCGTCTTTTATTTCTATGATGCGATCTGCCTTTTCAGCGACTCTTTTATCATGCGTAATCACTATAAAGGTTGTTTTGTAAGCTCGGTTGATTTCACGAAGCAGCTTATAAACCGTTTCAGTAGATTCCGAATCCAGATTACCAGTGGGTTCATCAGCCAGCACAATTTTCGGCTGGTTGATCAGCGACCTCGCGATCGCGGTCCGCTGCTGCTGGCCACCTGATATATCCGTAGATCGGTTGTTTTTCACTTGGCTCAGGCCGACTATATCAAGAAGTTCATCTGTCCTTTTTCTAATGCCGGCATCTACAGATTTGCCCTTAAATATGAACCGGCATCAGTTTTTGATTCATCAGGTTCTATTCACCAATAATTTTAATCAGGACGTGCTTGGGCCGGCGTCCGTCAAACTCACCATAGAAGA
>SLMY01000257.1 GCA_007133255.1 Clostridiales bacterium | reverse complement strand
TTAACATTATTCAATTTCAACCAATTACGAGCTTTATTTTTAAAATTATTTATACATATTGCCAATGTCTTATAAAAAAACGGTGCGTATTAACCATTTTGCCAAAATGACATTATGAATATGGTTATATTAGTTGAGATCATCCTGATCTGTTTGTACGGCCGCGCCAGCATCAGATGACACCTAGCAGGCGTGCAGCCTGATACCAGTATCGCTCAGGAATTGTTCGCAGGTCTGTCTCCGGATTGTCTCGCAAGGCCATTTTCTCTGCCAGGTGAAGACAGTCTAGCGGATAGTTTCGCCCACTTGTCAGAAGCTTAGTAACAGCCATTGACCAGACACTGGCCCGCTCATGAAGACCACTTGTCTCAAAATCCTTCAAAATACCCGCTATATCGTAATCAATGGAAACAAGCGTGCGCTGCCAATGGCCGTGAACCAGATCCAGAGTGGTAAACTGCGCTTGAGTCTGCCCATTAACCGGCAGACCGAGACTGCCGCAATTGATCAGATGTTGATCGCCTTTCACATATTCAAATGGCTTATGTGTGTGAGCGCAGATCAGATAATCTGTTCTTACTGTTTTTAACCAGTAATCTGACAACGCTGAATCGGGAAATAAATTTTCCCTGAGCGCTGCTGGTGACCCATGGCAGATAACAATATCAGGGGCCCGGTCAAAATGAACCGCTCTGCTGATGGGAAATGTGCTAAACCATTCCAGATCCGATTGACGCAGGTTTTCGTATGTGTAAAGTAACGAACCGCTATGTGAAGAATTTCGCCAGTAAGCATGAGGTTTATGATGATAATCCAAGAGATAGGCTTCACGGTTACCTTTAATAAACCATACAGGATAGCGAGATTCTGCTTGTTTCAGCAGTTCAATTGTTTTCCTGGGGTATGGACAATCACTAACATAATCGCCTAAAAAGAGGATGCCATCATAACGATTGGCATCCAGAAACTCAAGGCAGGCTTCAAGCGCCTTATAGTTACTATGAATATCACCGACACAAGCTAATTTCATATAAACAGGCAATCACATGGCCCGGTCCAGAGCAATGAACCAGGTCCACCTCTTTTTGTCAGATTCGTGATCGCGACCACGCCCCTGAACCAGTTCAATATTCGTCTCTGTTACCAAATTCAGCGTCTTCAACCCAATCTTCAGGGCGCTGCACCATTTCAGTTAAATTCTCAAATAAGGCATAATGGGTTTTTTCCTGTTGAACCAGAAAATCAAGCAGTTTCCCTTCAATTTTATCTTCTGATTTATCTTTTAAACGCTGATATAAATCAATACTTTTCTGTTCAATTTCCATCGCGAAGCGATACACATCTAATTGTCTTGGAATAGACGTTACATCCGGTTTGTAGGGCGCAAGATCAGAAAACACATGCTTTAAATCTTCCGAGTTGTCATCAGCCATGCTAATATCCTCACCTGCGGCAAAGCTTTTAATCAGCGCCGCATGCTTATACTCAGCTTTTGCCAGAATACGAAACACTTTGCTGATAGGCTGATCCGCAAAATGGTCAGCTTGTTTTTGATAATATTTTTCTCCGTCAAGTTCCATTTGTACAGCAAGTTGCAGTGTGCTCATAGGGCACCTCCCAATAATATGTTTGACTATAATAACAGTCATAATTTAAGAATGGTTATTTATATTTTACCGATAATATCGTTATCTGGCAATTATCGCTGGACATCAGCCAGACAGCTGCTTTTATTAAAAAAGACAGCAAGTCGGATATATGGTTAAAATAATTTGTCTTGTGCGAAATATACGCTTACGCAAGCAGCTCAGCCATAGGTATGCTGAGCAGTTTCGCTACAGCAAACAAACGTTCCACAGCGATATCATAATCGCCTTGCTCGTAATGCTCAATCTGCTGGACTGACGCGTCGATACGATCAGCGAAAGCAGACCGGCTCATTCCTAGCGCTTCACGCCGTTCACGAATAAGTCTTCCAGTTTGAACCGATAGATGGACAAATTCAAGATCACTCATGTTGGTCACTCCTGTCTTTTTCTTCTTTAGCTGAACGCTTTTCACCACGAGCGTCTTCTACACGTTCTTCCTCAAAAATGTTCTTTGCTGAGCGAAACCGGGTTTCCAGAAAAGACGCTCCGAATGAAACTAAAGATAAAGCAAGCGCAACGTAAATCCATGACCGGTAATGAACCATTGGACAGACACCTGGTGGAAGGCTTGAAAAAAGCTGCCAGGTTCTGAATAGAGCCAGGCCACCAATAATCAGCGCCGCAGCAAGTGTGACATGACTAAACCATTTATAAAAAAGATCATTTTTAAATATCATGGACTTATTTTGGCATAAAGATCATCAACTGACAAGCAAAACTCAGATGATAGCAATCCTTCAGATTTTCATAAAAACGCTTTTATCAGCTGATTCAGTCGCTTTCAGGCACATAAGCGCGCTCAGAAGACCGGCCTCTAAAGGAGCTGCTGAGTCAGCGGTACCACGCATGACAGCCAGAAAGTTCTGGGCCAGGACATCATCACCGCCGCCATGTGACATCTGTGACGAATCAACCTGATAACGTTCAACTCGCGGGGTACTGTGCATATAAACCTTTACTTCATCCGTAAACCAGTCAAATTCCAGAGTACCATCGTATCCGATGAATCTGGCACCTCTCCTGGCTGCTTTCTTGCGGGCAAAAAAGTTCTGCGAATAATTAACATGCATACCGGATTCATAGCGGATCAGAGCGCCTCCAGAATCTTCGTTGCCTGTATCAACGGCAAAACAGCAATACTCACCGTTTGGAGAATCATACTTAACATACTTCATGGCATACGGGCCTTCAGGACACGTGTTTTTCTCATCGCAATCCTCACAGCGCAAGCCGGCAGGTTTTTTCCCTTTAAAAACCTGTTTTGACTTCATCGCGCAGATTTCAACTGGTTTTTCACCGAGTAAATCATTAATGTAGTCAAAGTCATGTGTTGCCTTCTGTAAAAAAAGGCCGCCTGTCTCATTTTCATCCCGATACCAGCTATGAAAATAGACACCGCCATAAGGAACATCATTAAAGGCCTGTACATGCTCAACTTTACCAATTTTCCCTGACAAAATAATGTCTTTTGCCAGCTGTGCCAGCGGGGTTACCCTTAATGGAAAAGAAACAACAACTTTACTTTTACTGGAAGCGGCCCCTTTTTTTAATCGTTCGTAGTCGCGCATACTCGTTGTGACTGGTTTTTCCAAAAACAAAGGCAGGTGCCGCTGAAAAACCTTTAAGGCCATTTCAGTATGCAGCGAGCACCGTGTTCCGATCAGCACACCATCCAGCTGCTCGTTATCCAGCATTTCATCGGCATCAGTATATAAATGAATGTCTTTCTCTGCTTTCTCCTGGCCGCGCAATCTGTCTTTAACCTGAATAAGATTAATATCTGCGATCGCCGCTAGTTCCAGCGTTTCATCAAAGCGTTGCATCATATCAAACATGCTGCTTATTCTTGATCCATATCCGACAATCCCGATTTTCATCTCATTCTCCTTCAGCCAGCTGATCGCGCGCTATTTTGTCTCAAAGGGATAAACCTCAGGCAATTCCTGATTAAGACATCCCAGGAAGAAAGTATCATAGCCAATCACAATTTCTTCATCTGTAGGTATTACCATGGCCGTCAGCGGCCGATCTGCCTTAATTCGACTTCTTGCGATCACAACTTCTTCCTGTCGTGTCTGATTTTTTTCATAATCAATCTCAAAGCAAAGGTTCTCAAGATACCGCAGTATCTTCTCGCGTACATAGCCTTCGTTCTCACCCAGTCCGGCTGTGAAAACAAGGGCATCCGCGTATGGCAGAGTTGCCCAGTACTGGCCAATGTATTTCGCGATACGGTAGGCATAAATATGAATCACAGTTTCCGCGGCAAGATCGCCTTTAAGCGCTTTCTCCCTGATTTCCTGCATCATATTGGTGTCAGCCAGCGCTTTCAGACCGCTTTCCTTATTTAAAGCTTTCATCACATACTCATAGGCGGATGCTGAAGGTATATTTTTCTCAGCGGCGACCGCGCCGGCTACATGACTGATCAGGGCAGGATCAATATCACCAGAACGAGTACCCATAATAACACCTTCCAGAGGTGTAAATCCCATGCTTGTATCGACAGATTTACCCTGTCTTATTTTGGTAATACTGCAGCCATTGCCAAGATGTGCTGTTATGCCGCAAAACTCGTCAAAAGGCACATTAAGCAATCGGGCAGCCCTCTTAGCCACATACATATGTGACGTTCCGTGGAAGCCGAATTTACGCACCCCATAATCGTTATACCATTTTGCTGGAATCGCGTATCGGTAAGCCTCTTCTGGCAGTGTGCCGTGAAAAGCGGTATCGAAAACAGCAACTTGCGGTATGTCAGGCAGTAATATAAGGCTCTCTTCAATTCCTGTCAGATTTGGCGGATTATGCAAAGGCGCGATTGGAATCAGCTCTCTTATGGTATCCAGTACTTCCTGGTCAACCCGCACACTTCGTTTATACTTATCGCCTCCATGGACAACACGATGCCCAACGGCACAAATCGTTTCTTTTTCAACGCCAACTTCATGTAGTAAATCAAAAATACCAAGCAAAGCTGCCTGATGATCTACAATCGGCCGCTTGAATTTTCTCTTTTCACCATTAGCCACATACTTCAGACCGCTTTTTGCCGGGGACCCGATTTCCTCAACAATGCCCTGCAAGACAGGGCTGAGCGTCTCATCGTCATTAATTGAAAACAAATTGAATTTCGCCGAAGAACTGCCGCAGTTAAGAACCATAATATGATTTGCCATGATAATCTCCTATGCATTTAAATGGAATATATTTTGAGTTGATTCTCTACCAAAATAACACAAATGCAAGTGTTTTTTCAATGAACTTCAACCACATAATCATCAGCGCTGATTATGTGATAATCATAAGCGTTCACATAATAGCTTTAATGGGGTCTTTCTTTAGCAGCATCCAGTTTAACATCTTCAAAAATAAACATGATGCGTCAATCACTGCTCAGTTGGCTTCAATCATTAATGGATCTATTGTAGATTAAGAAAAACACCCGCATCATCAGTATCTGGTGATTGCTAACTGGTAAGACTTCTGAAAATCTCGCCTGAAGGTATCATAACTCAGCTCTAAGGCCTTTTGAATAGCCCTGAACAGCATTTAACAGCTTTTTCCAACTGACTCTTTCTTCTTTC
>SLMY01000141.1 GCA_007133255.1 Clostridiales bacterium | reverse complement strand
GCGCACTTCAAGTGCCTGCCCCGCGCGCTGGCGAATCACATCCTGATTCATCCGGCAAACCTCCGCTACACCAGAACCCACAACGCCATATCCTAAAATCGCTATTCCTATCATGTAAACCTCCGTTTGTCAGCCGTCAGCCCTTTTTCTCAGCTTCAGGCCTGATGCTTTCTATCACCATAACGCCTGCGGGCAAATCCCGCAAGCTGCTTGATTCATGTTTTGTTTGACCAATGCGATTAATCTCTTGCCAGCAAACGGCATGATCTTACACCGGGAATGCGCTCCAGGCTATCCAGCAGCGTTTTTAACTGTGTATTCATCCGATCTGTTTCTATCGATATTGATACATCCGCCAGTCCGTTCAGCGGGATATTCTGGTTAATCGTCAGGACATTCGCTTTGGCGTTTGCCAGATGGTTGATAATACCCGACAAAATACCCGGAAAATTCTCAACCGTGAAGATCAGTGTCACCAGGCGGCCCTGTGTGGTCTCATAAAAGGGCAGCACAGCGTCTTTATACTTGTAATAAGCGCTGCGGCTAAGGCCGATTCGCTGAACCGCCTCATTGATTGAAACTGCTTTCCCAGCGCTGAGCAGTTGTTTAACGCCCATCACTTTACTGAAAACTTCCGGCAGCATATCAGCCTTAACCAGATAATACTCAGTGCCGGACTGTTTCTCAGAAATTTTCAACATGTTGCCCCCCAGAATCATCAACTAAAATCTTCAGATCATTTATGCGGTCAAACTGTCTTTCAATCACGCACAATTGTCCGTGAAGAAACTATATCACCGCGTACAGATTTGGTCAAGGCTTAACTTCAGCCGGTATGAAAGGCTTCGCGTCCTCATTCAGATGCCAGATGTCCTGAAGCTCATGTTCCCTGATATGTACCAGCATCGCTGTCACTGTGCCGGTTGAGAACCGCCGGCCGGCCGCGCCTGGGTTAGCAAGCGTCACCGGCCGCTTATTGACCATTTTCGTTCTGATCAGCGGCATGTGAGTATGCCCGAATAAAACCAGATCCACCGGCCCGGCCTGGCTGGCAGCCTGTTTGAGCAGCCTGCCGCAGCCTCGTTTGACATGCGCCAGATGCCCATGGCACATATAAAAACCAAGACCGGCGCAGCGAAAGACCCGTTCATAAGGCAAGACATCGGCCGTCAGCCAGTCACAGTTACCGGCTACGGCCAGAAAGGGCCGGTTAGTCTTTCGCATGATCGGCCACAGTGAAGATTCGTGGTCACCCAGATGCAAAATGAGGCCAGTTTCCGGATAGGTGTCCATGCAGCGAGCCATCAGGCGATTGTCATTGTGTGAATCAGAAAACACAAGAATATCCAAATCCGGCACAGCCATCAGATGCTTTATTTCAACCGGCTGCCGTCTATCATATATCTGCTCTTGTCTACTCATACTGTCCTCTGCGAATTGATCTGCCTGCTTATTGAAAGTCATTATAACCGGGCAAGCAGGTAATGGCACGCTGCCCGAAGGGCTTTGCCGCGATGGCTCACGGCGTGCTTCTGTTCAGGTTCAAGCTGCGCGGTTGTTTTATGAAAAGCTGGCAGGTAAAAAATCGGGTCGTAGCCAAAACCATTGCTGCCTGCTGGTTCTTTGGCGATCATACCGCGGCATTCGCCATAAAAAGTCTTTTCACTGCCATTCGGCATCACCAGCGCGATCACACAGATAAAAGCCGCGTGCCACTGGCTTTGCGGCCAGGGGCGCAGCATCTGATGCAGCCTGCTTATCTTTGCTGCATAACTGGCGTTCTCGCCCGCGAACCGGGCTGAATAAATGCCGGGCGCGCCATCGAGCATATCAACTGATAAGCCTGAATCATCAGCCATGACAATGCCGCCGGTTTTCGCGTGAACAGCTCTTGCCTTGATCAGGGCGTTTTGAGCGAAACTGTCACCGTCCTCAACAATGTCCTGCGAAAAGCCCGCCGCACGCATTGTGATAAAGCGAAGCCTCTGATCGGAGGCGATTTCTGTGATTTCTTTAACCTTATCCTGATTACCGGTAGCCAGAATAACCGCTATTTTGTCCTGGTCGCGGATACTCTTGTTCTGGTTTAACACTTCTTTTCGCATGCTTGTAAAACTCCTTAATAAATTACCTATGAGGTTCGCCGCCAGCCTTTCGGATAGAGGTTTTTGAGCAGCGGCGGTGCCATTTGCTTCGCCCAGCCCAGGGCATAGCAGCCATGCTCTGTTTGCAGCATAACAGCTGTATAAGCGCTTCCTGGCGGATAATCCCCGGGCGCGGCCTTATCAGACCACTGCATGGTCTCACCGCGCAGATAAGCGGCGATTTGCTTGTCCTGGGCAGCTGCCATATAACGATACTTGAAGTCATCTGAACCAAGCGCCAGCAGCAACGCCTGCGACGGCTCAAATCTGGTCTGTCCGTGATTAGATTTTTTCGCCTGCCCCAGTAAAAGGCCGGTTTTGATTTTTTTAATCCTGTCCAGCGGAAGATAGGCATTGGGAAGCAAGTGCAGATTCTCTTTTTCCTGTCGCAGCCAGCCCGTCCGCAGCCAGTGTTCAATCTTCCTTTGCCCTGCCAGGCTCAGCTGTTCGTTAATAAAGGTGCTGAAAACGTCCTTTTGCCATTGCTCAGCCGGCAGCAGGCTTTTTTGTCTGGTGGTGCCTTTTTCCGGTTTCAACGCGCTTTGCGGACTTGAGTGTTTCTCAAATAAGGCGCAAAAATGACCATCGCCCCTGACCAGATGCGGCCAGATTCTTGCCGCAAGGTGTGTCTGGGGTGTCAGCGGCAGTCCCTGGCTCACACCTACCGCGTACGCGAACGGCGCAAGCCTGGCATCATCGAAGGTCTTCAGCAGCCAGGCCGCGTTTGCCTCATTTTCACAGACAGAAAATGAACAGGTTGAATACACCAGCCGGCCGCCGGGACGCAGCATCTGCCAGGCAGCGCAAAGAAGGTCGCGCTGAACGGGTACACTGGCCTGTGGTCCGTATCTCATCCAGCTTGCCATGGCAGACGGATCACGGCGAAACATGCCCGAACCGGAGCAGGGCGCGTCTACAAGGACAGCATCAAAATATCCCGGCAGGTTCTCAGCCAGCGCTTGCGGCGTCGCGCATGTCACAACACTGTTGACGCAGCCGGTCATTTCCAGGTTGCGCAGCAAAGGCCGGGTTCTTTTATCGGATATATCATTTGACCATAAAAGTCCCAGTCCCTGCAGGTCAGAAGCGATCCGTGCTGATTTACCGCCCGGGGCAGCGCAAAGATCGAGTACTTTCTCGCCCGGTCTCGCGTTCAGAACGGCTGCCGGCAGCATAGCGCTAGGCTCCTGTATATAATAAAGACCGGCGGCATAATGGCTCAGAAGACCGGGCTGAATATCGGGCGGCAGATACAGGCCATCTGATGACCAGGGCACGTCGTCAAAAGACCGGCAGTCAGCCAAAGTCCGCGAAAGACAGTCTTTTAACGCTTCTTTTGACAATTTGAGGCGGTTAGCCCGCAGTCCGGCCGGTGAAGGCTGATGAAAAGATGACCAGAACGCCCGGCTGTCACCAGCCTGCGGGTAAGCCGTGAAAAGCTTATTCATTTCAGCGGTAAACGCTTCTGGAAAAGACATGCTGGCTCCTTGAACAGTCATTTTACAGCGATAGAAAATCGCAAGCTGTATAAGCTAGTTTTTTCAGGGTCGCAGGGTTGAACGGTGAAGGAAGTCCTGCTATTTCCAGGCTTTCAGAAAGTGTATGACAGCCGCCCAGCTGGCACAATTTGTCGTAATAACGAAATGCCTCACCCGGGTCTATCAGCGATTTTTGCCATAAATCGAGCGCGACCAGCTGAGCGAGCACATAGTCAATATAATAGAAAGGATCCGAGTAGATATGCCCTTTGAGCTGCCAGGCACCTCCTTTTTCAAAAAACGGGTCCTGGTCATACAAAGTATCAGGCTGATAGATCGCTTCCAGCTCTCGCCAGAGCTTATGGCGCTGCGCTGTGCCCATTTCCGGCTGCGCGTAAACCTGGTGCTGAAACTCATCCACCATACAGCCATACGGCAAAAACAGCAGCGCCTGTGTCAGGTGCATCAGGCAGACCTGTTCAGCCATCTGGCCGAAAAAACGCTCCATATAGGGATACGACAAGTATTCAAACGCGGTTGAATGTATTTCACAAATATCAAGTGAAGGCATATGGCAATCTATCAATGACATCTTCGGCAAACTGCTGATCGCGGCATAGGCATGCCCGGCCTCATGCATGAGGACAAACACGTCATCGGCCGTGCCGGAAGCGTTTTGCATGATAAACGGCAGGCCCGGCTCATAAAACATCTCGCAGTAGGCTCCGGGGGTTTTATGCCGTCTGGCGTAAAGATCCACATAACCCAGCTCCAGCATCTGAGCCAGCAAAGACGGATGCCGGCCTGTCAGATCGGCCATGGCGTGGGCGGCCAGAAGCGGAACGTCCTGCTTATCACAGACAGTCTGCGGATTTCCTTCGCGAAAAAGACAAGGCCAGTCATACGTGTATAATGAATCCACATTCAGCCGTTTTTTCTGAAGACGCCTGATTTCTTTTGTCATCGGAACAATATAGCGCTTAACCGCGTCTCTGACAGCCGCGACCTGCTCCGGTCCATAATCAAAACGCTCCATACGCCGGTAGCCAACATCCGTAAAGTGATTAAAATGAAGTTTATTGCTCATCCGAGTCCGCAGCCGCACCAGCTGATCATAAATCTCATCCAGCCGTTCCTGATGCCGTATCAGCCAGGCAGAGCGTGCCTGCCAGGCATCTTTCCTGGTCTGGCGGTCACTAGACTCCAGAAACACACTTAGCTGTTCGAAACTGTACGTTTTGTCGCCAAAATCAGCTGCAGCTTCTGACATAAGCTGCTCATACTGGCTGATCAGTTTATTCTCCCGGACAAGATCCTGCATGATAATCGGCTGGATAATCTGCTCCATATTCACAGCCTTGCGGAAAATATGGCCGCCAAACCGTTCAGTAATTTCTTTTTGAAAACGTGACGCGCGCATGGCATGGAAAAACGCCTGTTTCATCTGATCAACTTTTGGGTCGGCCTGGTCATAAAAATCACGCTCCGCGAGGTAATACGGATCACTGGTTTTCTGATCGTGCCGGATTCGGGCCAGTGTCGATGCCTGGTGATATTGCAAAAGAGCCTGCTGGGCATCAAAAACCGCCCGAACAGCCGATTCCGGTTTCATCGCCAGACGGCTGCGCAGGCGGGCCCGCCGCAGCTTCTGGTCAATTTCAGCCAGATCAGCCCGTTCATATGGAAGACTTGAAAAAGACTGATATACTTGTCCTGCCATGTTTACATCCGCTCTACAACTTCAATGCCAACCAGTTCGAGTCCGCTTCTGATTGTTTCACAAACAGCCTGAAGCAAAATCAGGCGGGCCACCCGAAGCGCCGGGTCTTCTGTTCTCAAAATAGACGTCTGGTTATAATATTTATTAAAAGCACGCGCCAGCGTGGTAACGTGCCGGACTACCATATAAGGTTCATACGCCTGTGCCGCTTTTCGTACAGCCGCTGAATAACCGTCGATCAGCTTAGCCAGGGCAAACTCATCATCATTACCCAGCAGCGACAGCTGTTCCAGATCAGCAGCAGCAACAGCGGCATCCGAACCCGCCTTGCGCAGAATGCTGCGCGCACGTGCGTAGGTATATTGTACATAAGGCGCGGAATCACCATCAAAATCCAGCATCTCATCCCATGAAAAGACAATGTCACGTTCGCGTCCGTTTTTCAGGAAGGTATAGATAATCGCGCCGATGCCAATTTTCTCCGCAACCTGTCGCATCTCTTCTTCACTCATATCAGCCTGGCGCAGCTGGTCGTTCCTGCGAATAATATCAAGTGTTTTATCAACACTTTCCTGCAGCAGGTCTTCAAGAAAAATCACGTCGCCGCTGCGTGTGGACAGCTTGCGGTCTGGAAACTTAACCAGGCCGAAACCTACATGTACACAGCGCTTTGCCGCTTCAACACCCGCTTTGTCAAGAACTGAAAAAACCTGCCTGAAATGAAGCGCCTGGGGCATGCCCACCACATAAATATTACGCTCGAATGACCATGTCTTTTCGCGAAACAAAACAGCCGCCAGGTCACGAGAGGCGTAAATAGTCGTTCCGTCCGACTTCAGGATGATGCAGGGCGGCAGGTCATACTCATCAAGCATAACAACCTGCGCGCCTTCACTTTCAACCATTACCTCTTTTTCATTCAGTAAATTGACAACTTCAGAAATTTTATCAGAATAAAAGCTCTCTCCATAAAAATAATCAAAAGAGACGCCCAGCCGCTCATACACACTGTTAAACGCTTCCAGACTCAGGTCTCTGAAGCGTTTCCAGAGCTTTACTTCCTCGTCAGCGCCATCCTCCAGGTTTCGGAACGCTTCCCGGGCCTGGTGTTCAAGTTCAGGTTTATCTTTTGCCTGATCATGAAACAGCACATAGATCCGCAGCAGTTCCTTGATCGGCTCTTTGAGCAGTGCCGCTTCATCGCCCCATAGCCGATAAGCAACGATCAGCTTGCCAAACTGTGTACCATAATCGCCCAGATGATTCATCCGGATAGCGTTATAGCCAAGCCGGTCGTAGATTTTGTACAAGGCGTGACCCAAAATAGTTGTAAAAGCATGACCAACATGGAATGGCTTGGCGATATTAGGTGATGAGTACTCAACAATCACGTTTTTTCCCTGGCCTTCATCCGACGCGGCCAGCGGTGTCTCCGCGCGAAGTACGGCGCTTATGGTCCGGCTGATAAAGCTGGCGCGGTTCATAAAGAAATTCAGATAACCGCCCACAGCTTCAACGCGCTCCAGCCAGTCCTGGCCCACAGGCGCTTTTTTTGCCAGGCTGGCGGCTATTACAGGCGGTGCCTGACGCATGGTTCTGGCCAGACGAAAACAGGGAAATGCGTAATCTCCCAATGCCGGCTGCGGTGGTACCTCAAGCCATTCTGACAGTTGTTCCTGGGGCAAGCTTGTCTGCTCAGCCAGCCATTCAATAATTCTGACGCGAAAATCCATGTCTGTTCCCCCGTATCCTGTTGCTGATTTGGTTCTATTCCCTGATAATCAGTATATACTTGTTCTGCTGAATTTTCATAATCTTATATCGTGTCAATTTAACATCGAATCCGCCCTTCTGTCAACTAAAGCAGCCGGCCGGACCGTGTCTGAAACCAGCTTCATAATCGCGCCTTAAATCTTCAAGAAAAATTCACGTCCATGATCTTCACGCAGGCAGAATATCTCATGTTATAATGGGTGTTCACTGGACAGACATTGTATCATGACTATACATAAGCTGTGTTCTGGTGTATAAAGAAAAATAGATTGTCTGGCCGGAGGTAGTGTCATGAAGTGTTCCAAATGCGGAACTGAAAATCAACAAGGAAAAAGCGTCTGTAAAAAATGTGGTGCTTTTTTATATTCCGCGAACCCGAACAACCGTGTTCCGCTGACAAAAGAACAGAAGCGGCAAAGAAATAAAGCCATCATCAAAGGCAGCGCGCTTGGCTGTTTCTGGACTGGTGTTGTGATTGTCAGCATGTTTATTGTCCTGGGTATTCTCAGCTACATTTTCGTTCGTTTTATCCTCCCTGAAGATTTGCTGGAAGATATGGCTGATCCCGAGATGACCGAGACTTCTGAAAATAATGACGCCCAGGACGCGGACAATGATCTGTCTTTTATCCTGGACGATCGTCAGCACACTTAAGATTCGCCTGCTCGTTTTCAATCATCTTCCATATCAGGCTCATCGAGAAGCTTGTTATCATTCTCGTGAGCTTCTTTTGCTGTTCGGATGATGGTCATATCCTCAGGAGTGGTGTCATCAGCCGCGTCAGTAGTGGGCGAAAGAATAGGCTGAAACCGGTATGCCATGGTTTCTTCGGCACTCTGCTCTGCCGCTTTTACCGCGGCGGCGCATAGGGCCCACTGGCTGTCGATCGCCTGTTTGCCACGTTTATCAACCCGTGTATACTGGCCGTTTGGTTTCATGATTCTTGCTTTCATTGTATCAGCAAGCTGAAGGTCGATCACTTCCATCACGCGGTCGCGGACCTGCGCGTCTTCCAGCGGGAACAGCAGTTCGATGCGCCGGTCCAGATTTCTTGGCATCCAGTCAGCGCTGGACAGGAAAAGATCCTCCTGGCCGTCATTGAGGAAATAATAGATCCGGCTGTGTTCCAGAAAACGACCAATAATGCTGCGTACCGTGATATTTTCTGATAACCCGGGAACACCGGCCCGCAGGCAGCAGATCCCCCTGACAATCAGGTCAATCTTAACCCCGGCCTGCGATGCTTGATAAAGGCAGTCAATGATCGCCGGATCCACCAGTGAATTAGTCTTGACAATGATCCGTGCCGGACGGCCGGCCTGTGCCAGTCGCTGTTCCTGCAAAATACGCCGTTCAAATTCCTTTCTCATCCAGAAAGGTGCCGGCACCAGTTTATGCCAGGTAAGCGGTGCTGAGTAACCGGAAAGCATGTTAAAAAAAGCCGACGCGTCAGCACCGATACTCTCGGAACATGTCAGCATGCCAAAATCTGTATACAACTGCGCGGTAATATCGTTATAGTTGCCGGTCCCAAGGTGGACATAGCGTCGTATACCATCTTCGTCCCGCCGCACCACCAGTGTGATTTTACTGTGCGTCTTGAGACCCACCTGGCCATAAATGACATGGCAGCCGGCCTGCTCCAGTTTTCTGGCCCACTGGATATTATTCTCCTCGTCAAACCTGGCCTTCAGCTCAACCAGGACCATCACCTGTTTGCCTCGTTCAGCAGCCTCAGCCAGATACTGAATCACCGGTGACTGGCCGCTGACCCGGTACAAAGTCTGCTTGATCGCCAGCACGTTCGGGTCTTCAGCCGCGCGGCGCACCAGTTCAATGATTGGATCGAAAGCTTCAAAGGGGTGATGCAGAAGGATATCTTTCTGGCGAATCGCCTCAAACAGGTCCACATCCTGCAGCAGCGGATTAGCCTGTCCTTCATAAGGCGTGTATCGGTGTTCGTCCATGTCAGGCAGCTTGCAAAGCTGATTGAGGCACGTTAGATCGAGCGGACCATTCAAGGTATAAATATCAAGCTTATCAATACCCATCGCCTGGCTGATCTGCCGGAGCATCGCCTTGTCAAAACCCTCTTCAATCTCAAGCCTGATCACTTCGCCCCATTGACGCTGTTTAAGCTGTTTTTTTATTTCGGTCAGCAGATCAGCTGCTTCCTCCTCTTCTATGTCCAGATCAGCATTTCGCATAATTCGGAAGCAGCACGCGCCGCCAATGACAACATTGTGAAACAGGCGCTTCATAAAATGGCGGATGATATCTTCGAGAAAGATAAAAGTTTTATGATCCGGGTCCGGCAGCTTAACCAGACGCGGCAGAACAGATGGCACCTGGACAATGGCATAGCCGGACTCATCGTAACCGGAATCAGCCGGCATCTTCTCAATCTCAACACATATGTTCAGCGACTGGTTGCTGATCAGCGGGAAAGGCCGGGCCGCGTCAACAGCCATAGGTGTCAGGATTGGATAAACGGTGGTATTGAAATACGTTTCAAGGTACTGCTCTTGTTCCCTGTTAAGTTCTTTGCGGTTCTTAAAAATAATCTTACTTTCCTTGAGTGCCGGCTTTAAAACACGATTAAAGGTTGAATACTGGCGTGACATCATTTGATGGGTCCGCTCTGAAATCGCTTCCAGCTGCATGCCGGGCGTCAGCCCGGCCGGGTCAGGCTTTGTATAGTCGGCATGAACCATGTCCTTCAGTGAAGCCACACGGATCATGAAAAACTCATCCAGATTCGAACAGGTGATGCCAAGAAACTTAACGCGTTCCAGCAGCGGATTTTGTTTATCTCTCGCCTCATCAAGCACGCGCTCGTTAAACTCCAGCCAGCTTAGTTCGCGGTTTATAAAACGGCTATCCTGCTCAAGCATGTTCTTTTCTTCTGATTTCACTTGCCGGGCCTCCTCTTGTCAGGTTTCTCTTTTGCCACATCTGCTACAGATTCTGCTTTCGCCTCTTGATCTCAACTGTATAACCATAGACCTGCTCAAATAAAGCCGCCTTCTGGTCAATATTCCAAAGCTCCAGTGTCAGATCCTGATCCGCGGTTACTATCAGCACCATCTTGCGCCTATCAAAATCAAATTCCATCTGCCTGATTTTTTGCTGATGTCCGGCATCCAGAGCGTCAGCCAGGCGCAGCAAAGCTGTGAGCTTGGCGATCACCAGTTGATCTTCAGGCATCAGTCTGGCGAACTCCGGATCATTGAGCTCCAGATTTCCGCCATGATAGCGGGCAATAAACGCGGCGATTGTCTGTTCTCTGGCTGTCAGTCCAATCAGCTCAGTGGCCAGGATGATATTAAAAGACCTGTCATGATGTCGTGATATATTAACATATTTACCACAGTCTCTTAAGATGGCCGCGACGCGTAAAACGAGCTTATAGCGGTTATCGAGCCGGTGCAGCCGGGCTGTCTCATCAAATAACTGGATAACGGCCTGCTCAACAGCCTCGTTATGTGCTTTATCCGTCTTGAATCGCTTGGCCAGCTGGCGGCTGGCCGCGATCAGGTCTTGATTTGAGTCATGCGATAATTTGTATTTCTTATCGTTACAGGCATATTCAACCAGTACACCTTCAGCCAGTGAGATTCGAGGCAGATAAATGTTTTTTGCCTTCGTATAGCTGATCAGCTTACGCATAATAATCGCCACCGGTAAAAGCAGCGACGCATGCTCAGCGGGAATATCATAATCAAGCGCCAGATCAAGCGGTTTGTTTTTCAGCAACAGGTGATAGATTTTATCAAAACTTTTCTCCGTAATCTGCGCGACCTCTCCTTCCTCGAGATCAGCCAGTTTACTTAAGTAGGCAAGCTCATGTCCGGTAATAATCAGGTGTTTGTAAACAATCCCTTTTGGCTCATGCAGATGATAAGTGGAAAGATCAATAGAGATGTACTCGTCCATCAGAGCCGGGAGATTGGCGGTTCTTCTTTCCAGATCGGCAAGCAGTTCGCGAATGCGCAGTGATCCCAGCAGCAAATTTTGCGAAAAGATAAACTCACCTTTATGGTAAACAGTCAGCTGAATACTGCCGGCACTGATATCAACAATTAAAGTTCCGTCTTTGATTAGTTCCGGGAAATCCTGCATCAATGACCAGGTTGACATCATATGATAATACCGTTCTTCACTGTTACTGAGTATATCAACCTGTAAGCCGCAATGCCTGGCGATCTGGTCGATCGCGTAAAGCTGGTTTGAGGCTTCGCGAAAAGCGCTGGTGGCAAGGACTCTATACTCACCAATACGGTAGCCATCCATGTCTCTTATAAAACCATTCAGCACTTCAATGCAAGATTCAAGGACCGGCTGGCTGATCTCACCGCGGGTATAGGTATCTGTGCCAATCGCCAGCGTTCGCCTGATTGACTCAATTACTTTTGGCGGTTCCCTTTTTGCCAATTCAGCGATTTTCATCTGTATTTCATGTGATCCCACATCTATGGCGGCATATAGCTTCTTTCTGGCCATAATCTGTCCTTTCAATTCTTCTGGTCATCCATACGCGTACAGGCCGTTAGTCTGCCTGAACATGACATGATTGTGTCTATGTGTCGCTCGCCAGGCTCAAATCAATTGTCCCGGGTCAGTTTCCGAACGACACACCCAGCGCTTTTGCCGACTGAACCAGAAGATCGTCTTCCGGAACATCACGGCGGCGGCCTGCCACTTCAGCAAGCGGGACAGCTTTTATTTTCTGCTGCCGGGTGCCCACCATGTATCCGAACGTCTCTTTTTGAATCAAGCTGGCCGCTGCCGTTCCAAGGGTGGTGGCCAGAACTCGATCAAAGGGGCAGGGCGTTCCGCCTCGCTGATAATGACCGGGCACTGTGACTCGAATTTCCTGGCCCGTCTTCTGCTCCAGATCATGAGCGACTTTATACGCGACAGAAGGATAATGCCAGTCCATACGTGCGTCGCGCCGTTCTTTTTTTGACATGTCCGCTTCCTTTTTCGATATCGCGCCTTCGGCGATCGCGATGATCGAGAATTTTTTCTTCTGCCGCTGTCTTTTTTCCAGAGCCTCAATAATAATATCCAGATCATAAGGAATCTCAGGGATTAAAATAACATCAGCTCCGCCGGCAACGCCAGCATGCAAGGTCAGCCAGCCGGCTTTATTGCCCATCAGCTCTATAAGGAAAACACGGCCATGTGAAGTCGCTGTGGTATGAATACTGTCAATCACATCAGTAGCGATATTAACCGCGCTTTGAAAGCCAAACGTAATATCAGTGCCCCATAAATCATTATCAATCGTCTTCGGCAGCGATACAACCGGTACGCCTTTTTCCGACAGCAGGTGTGCGGTTTTATGGGTGCCGTTGCCTCCCAGCACAACCAGCGCGTCAAGCTGATGAGCGTTGGCCGTCTCCACCATCGCCTTCAGTTTGGTCGGACTGTCATCTCTAAGAGGATCGAGCGGATCAAGCATCTGCTTGAAGGGTTGCCTTGAGGTACCAAGAATAGTACCTCCAACCGTTAAAATACCTGAAAAATCCCGTGGCTGCATAATACGAATATCATTTTCCATCAGGCCGCGAAAACCATCCAGAAAACCAATGATTTTCACGTCATCCTGCCAAACTTCATAAAGCGCCTTGGCGACACCACGCAAAGCGGTATTAAGCCCCTGGCAGTCACCGCCGCTTGTCAGCATACCTATTATTTTCATGATTTTGAACGCCTCCTTAATAATGTATGACTTCCATTTTGCTGCTCAAGAGCGTTATCTATCTTTAAAAAATAAATCTGATCGCGCTTAAACGGTTTATTTTCCGTCTCCTGATCGCGACTGTTTATATGATTATTATACGCTATCACACCCTTTTCGTGTACAGCGCCGGTAAAATCAGGTATATTAATGTTAAGACACCTTTATATAAAAATTTGATATCAGAAATCTTGAGGATACTTTTATGGAAAAAAACCCTGAAAAACCAAGTGAGATTCGCATGGCTGTCCTGATTGACGCCGACAATGTCTCAGCGCAGAATATTCGCGGTATGATGGAGGAAATTGCCCGATACGGTAATCCGACCATCAAGCGCATTTATGGTGACTGGACGCGTCCTAATCTGGGAAGTTGGAAAACACTGCTGCTGGATTACGCGATCACGCCCATTCAGCAGTTTGGCTATACGTCTGGTAAAAACGCGACCGATTCCGCGATGATCATTGACGCGATGGATATCCTGTACTCTGATAAAGCCGACAGTTTTTGTCTGGTTTCGAGTGACAGCGATTTCACCCGCCTGGCTATGCGGCTTCGTGAGGCCGGTAAAACTGTTTACGGTATAGGCGAACAGAAAACGCCTAACGCGTTTATCGCTGCCTGCGACCGATTCATTTATCTGGAAATACTTGATGAAACCACTGCGGACGATCACGATACCAGCACATCAGCGGCGCCGGAATATAAGCCATCCAGAGCTGCTCCAAACAAGAAAAAAACGATCAAGAAAATAAGTCCTGACGTCATTAAGCTGATCTCTTCAACCATCAGCGATGTGGAGGATGAAAACGGCTGGGCTTATCTTGGAGAAGTTGGCAGCCTGCTTTTGAAAAAACAACCTTCATTTGACTCCCGTAATTACGGTTATGAGAAGCTGACACCCATGATCAAGGCCATAGGACGATACGAGATCGATGTCAGGGAAACCGGCCATTCATCTTCTAAGCATATTTATATCCGGATTAAATCAAAATTCAACAACTAAACAGTTATGAATCTGTTTCCAGATATCAAGCGCTTTTTTTGGTATTACCTCACATGATATTCATCCGATCAATCAGACAGCGTTTTTACTCTCAGCTGTATCTTGATCAATAAAGTATTTTATCTGGCATATTCTGATCCTGCGTAAGCTCCTTCCTGACTAGAAAAAAACGTCTGAAACACTAAAGTTTCAGACGTTTTTCTGGTCGAGGTGAAGGGACTTGAACCCCCGACATCCTGCTCCCAAAGCAGGCGCGCTAGCCAACTGCGCTACACCTCGTTGTCAGCCTGTATAATTCTAATCGTTAAAGGCCGATCTGTCAATAACCCCTCAGAAAATCGCTTAGCAAAATAAGCAGAGGTATTGAGACAATGGAAAGCATCGTTGAAAAAGCGATATTGCGGGTGGCCAGCATCGCGTTCTGATCGTGCCGGGTGGCAAACAGGGCAACGCCTGCAGCGGTAGGTGCCGCGGCGGGTATCACGCAGGCCAGAAACAAAATCCGGTCCATTTCAAGCGGCACAGCGGCAAGGGCCAAAATGACAATAACAGGAACCGCGAATAAACGCAGGAGTGAAGACCCAATGACATCGCGGTCGGTAAAAATACTGCTCAATTTAATCATTGATAGCTGCGCGCCTATCAACATCATCGCCAGAGGCGAGTTGATCGCGGACAGATGCCCGATAACCAGAGTAGGCACTGCCGGCAGCCGCACGCCCAGCAAAAACAATGGCAGCGCGATCATTATTGAGACATTACCGGGATTGATCAACGCCCGTTTAAAATTCATTGACTCATTGCCGCCAGTCATCAGGCGCACGCCATACGTCCACTGCGCGATATTGAAAACCGCTATATAGACAGAGCCATATAAAACGCCTCGGCTGCCCAGTATTGCGTCAAGCAGCGGTATGCACATGAAACCGCAGTTTGAAAAGACAACCGAAAACTGCATGACTCTTGAACGGTCATCCGGTGATTTGTGATAAATCACCCAGCCGATCAGAGCGCCAGCCAGGTGACTGAAAATCGCGCTGACCAGAGCAATCAGCATCCCTCTGATCAAACTGACATCAAAAGCTGTTTGAAAAGACTGAAAGATAAGACTGGGTGTAATAATAACCAGCAGTATATTTGTTAACTGGCGAATGCCCTGATCATTGACCATTCTGACTTTACCGGCAATAAACCCGACACCAATCAGGATAAATAAAATGAGAACCTGGGTGATCACTATAAACGTGTTATCTAGTATCAATCTTTAACGCTCCACTCATCAGCAGTGTATCATAACCAAATCAGATCAGGGCTGCATATTGAGTTTAAAGGCCAGTTCGTTCCACAGTAGTTCTTTTTTAAGGGCCTGTATATCGGCGTCCTGATTAATATGAATGAATTCCAGTCCAGTCATTTCGGCGAAATCACGCAGATGGGTGCTGTTCAGCGCATAGCTCATAACGGTATGATGAGCGCCGCCGCAAAGGATCCAGGCTTCTGCCGAAGTCTGCAGATTCGGCTCAGGTTTCCACATCACTCTGGCGACCGGCAGTTTAGGCATCTGCTGTAAAGGCGTAACAGCTTCACAATCATTGACAATCAGCCGCATGCGGCCTCCCATATCAACCAGTGACGCAAGCACGGCAGGTCCGCTCGCGCCTTCAAAAACAAGTCTGGCCGGCGGTTTGCGGTTGCCGATACCCAGTTGATGAACCTCTATGGCAGGTCTGCCGGCAGCTATCGACGGACAAACTTCCAGCATATGAGCCCCCAGTACCAGTTCATGGCCCGGCTCCAGATGATAGGTATAATCCTCCATAAAAGACGTGCCTTTGTTCAGCCCCTCAGCCATTTTCTTCATAACATGAGTCAGACAGGCTGTTTTCCAGTCACCTTCAGCACCATACCCATAGCCGTCCAGCATCATATTCTGAGCCGCGAGCCCTTCGAGCTGCTCCAGGCCATGCAGATCCTCGAAGGTTGAGGTAAAGGCTTGAAAACCACCTTGATCAAGAAAACCGCGAAGGCCGCATTCCAGTTTCGCCTGGTAGCGGACAGCGTCAAGGTCGTCGGTCTTAAAATCGTATCGCTGGTGGTACTGGTCCATAATCGCGTTTATATCGCCATCAGCGGCCCCTTCAACAAAAGAAACCAGATCGCCAAGCGGATAATAGTTAACAGACCAGCCAAAGACACGTTCTGCTTCAACTTTATCACCTTCAGTTACCGCGACATCACGCATATTATCGCCAAATCTGGCACAGCGCAAGGTTTGACCAACTCTGATCCCGATCGCGACCCGCATAAAAGCCTCCATACGGTCCAGGACAGCAGCGTCTTTCCAGTAACCCGCGATAATTTTTCTTGGCATGCGCAGCCTGGCGCCTATAAAACCATGTTCGCGGTCACCATGAGCCGATTGGTTCAGATTCATGAAATCCATGTCAATCTCATTCCAGGGAATATCACGATTAAACTGGGTATTCAGATGCAAATAAGGTTTTTTATAATCACGAAGTCCGGCTATCCACATCTTTGACGGAGAAAAAGTATGCATCCAGCTGATCACGCCAGCGCAGGATGGATCATGATTCGCTTCAGACAATAATTTTTTAATCTGATCAGAGGATACAACAACGCCTTTGTAGACTACACCGGCAGGCCAGTTTGTTTCATTGTTCCAGTATAAAGCCATTTCCCGCGCATGTACTTCTACCTGCTTGATCGTTTCTTCACCATACAAGTGCTGACTGCCGACAATAAACCAGAAAACCGGCTGCTGACTCAATTTGTTCATTTTCATTACCTCCTGTCATGTTCTGACTGAAATTCTAAACTGTCTCCATATAGTACTTTTTTTAACAGGCATAGCAGAGCGTAAAACTAATGGTTAAACACTGCGAGCCATATTCATATTATACACATTCTATACGCCTTAATCGTCTCAAATTAATTAAATAACAGGTTTAAACGTATGACTTGAAACAAATCCATAAGGCCACTATCGCTTTATTGCGATTTTTCTTCATATCACCGCTTCAACGTGATAAACTGAAAGGGGGTGATCACATGTATCCTGACGCGTCTCAACACATATCAACTTCCATGATCGCGGTTGGCCGGTTATTTGACCTCAGCCGTACAAGAGCTGATAAATGGATGGAAACACTCAAATGGCCCTGGGATATCCTGCCTATGATCCACCAGATTATACTTGAACTGGGACCGGATTTATCAAAAAATGAGTTCGAGCATGCCGGCGAAAAAATCTGGATAGCCCGCGACTGCAAAATAGCTGACACAGCCAGCCTGACCGGCCCGCTGATTATCGACCATGAATCAGAAATCAGGCACTGTGCTTTTATCAGAGGCAGCGCTTTGATTGGCAAGAACACGGTTGTTGGCAATTCAACTGAACTGAAAAACTGTATTTTATTCGACAGCGTCCAGGTCCCCCACTATAACTATGTGGGTGACTCGGTTCTGGGATATAAATCACATATGGGCGCAGGCGCGATCACATCAAATGTAAAAGGAAATCACAGCCTGGTCACCTGCCGTGTCGGGGCCCAGATAATAGAGACACAGCTGAAAAAATTCGGTGCTTTGCTGGGAGACTACGCGGAGGTTGGCTGCAACAGTGTACTCAATCCCGGCTCTATCCTGGGCCGTAACTGCCAGGTGTATCCGCTGGCGATGGTCAGAGGGTTTGTACCGGAAAACAGTATTTTTAAGCAGCAAAATGATATTGTCATCAGGCAAGGGCCCATAACCGACTAAGCGAAACGATGCCCTCCAAGGTAAACCCTCTTAAGTTTTACTCCAGATCTTTAGCAAAAATATCTGGAAATGTTTTTGATGCCGAGTATAATTGATATCATTTTATTCATGTGATACTCTATAGTAGCACTTATAAACTATCATTGTGATGATTTAGATGAGCGGTTATTGACGATAATCTGTGAGAAAGGAAGATTTAAGCATGCGTAAAATTGTATACATTCTATTGGCTTTCATCCTGGTTTTAGGTTTGACCGCCTGTAATGAAGAAGAGCCGGCTCAGCCAGATGTCAGTTATAACGACGGAACTTATGCGGCCAGCGCGTCAGGTTACGGTGGTGAAATTGAACTGGAGGTGGTCATTGACGATGGCCGTATCGATGTAATACAGGTGGTTTCTCATCAGGAAACGGAAAGCATTGCCGATCCAGCATTTTCACAGATAATCGATGACATCCTGGCCGCACAGTCGGCAGACGATGTGGACACCGTCAGTGGTGCGACCGAAACCAGCAATGCCATCCTTGAAGCAG